>JBEKST010000067.1:0-12322 GCA_049516815.1 Bacteroidales bacterium
TGTTTCCGGTTGATGAATTTTGGAATGTACTCCATTGGGCCCGGGCGGTAAAGGGCGTTCATAGCAATGAGATCTTCGATCCTGTTGGGCTTGAGTTCCTTCAGGTACTTCTTCATCCCGTCCGATTCAAACTGGAAGATACCGGTGGTCTTACCTTGGCTGAAAAGCTGGTAGGTCAGGGGATCATCGAACGGGATGGTATCGATATCCACGTCGAACGATCTTGACCGCTGGATATTCCTGAGAGCATCTTTGATGATGGCAAGCGTCTTCAATCCCAGGAAATCCATCTTGAGCATGCCGACCTTTTCGATATGATCCCCGTCGTATTGGGTAACCAACTGCGTTTGAGAATCTTTTGCAGTGGTCACAGGAATGTGGTCGATCAGACTGTATTTTCCGATGATGATCCCGCAGGCATGGAGGCCGGTATGGCGTATTGAACCTTCGAGAATCTCGGCAAATTTTAAGGTTTCAGCTACCAGGAGATTATTGGATCGCCTTGCCTCATCTAGTTCCTGGACCTCTTTATAAGCTTGTTTCAATGTCATCTTGGCCTTATCAGGAACCAGTTTTGCGAGCTTGTTGGCCTCGGTCAACGGAAGTTTCTGAACCCGGGAGATGTCTTTGATGGCCATTTTCGCTGCCATGGTACCAAAAGTGATAACCTGGGCAACTTTGTCTTTGCCGTATTTTTCAACCACCCATTTCAGTACTTTGTCTCTTCCGTCTTCATCAAAGTCGATATCAATATCCGGCAGGGTCACACGATCAAGGCTCAGGAAACGTTCAAAGAGCAAGTCGTATTTCAGGGGATCAATATCTGTGATACGGGTACAATAGGCAACAACCGAACCTGCTGCAGAACCACGGCCGGGTCCTACCGAGACATCCATTTCCCTGGCAGCTCTCAGGAAATCCTGCACGATAAGGAAATATCCGGGGTAACCCATTTCCTTGATGGTTTGCAGCTCGAACTCTATCCGTTCGGTGATTTCGGGAGTGATCTCGGGATAACGTCTTTTAGCGCCTTCATAAGTAAGGGATCGAAGGTATTCGTCTGCATCGCCATAGCCCTCCGGAATGGGAAAATCAGGCATGATCGGATTCCGGTCCAGCGAATAACATTCAATTTTCCCAAAAATCTCCATCGTATTTTCGAGCGCTTCCGGAACATCCCTGAACAATTCCTGCATCTCAACCCGCGTCTTGAACCATTCCTGTCCTGTATAACGCAGCCGGGTCGGGTCATCCAGGTCTTTCCCGGTATTCAGGCACAGGAGGCGGTCATGTGCATCGGCATCCTGTTCATTGAGGAAATGAGCATCATTCGTTGCAATAAGTTTTACACCCGTTTTCCGTGAAAGTTCCATAAGAGCCTTGTTCACGATTGACTGGCGTTTATAAACACCGGAGTCCCGGGTGGGATCAGTTGCCTTGTGGCGCATCATCTCAAGATAGAAGTCCTCCCCGAAGATCTCTTTGTATTCGTTGATGGCTTGTAATGCTTTATCAGGAATACCCGCAAGGATAGCGCGGGCGATCTCTCCTGCAAGACAAGCGGAGGATACGATAAGTCCTTCACTGTAAAGTTTCAGGAGTTCCTTGTCAACCCTCGGCTTATAATAATGCCCATCGATCCAGGAGAGTGAGATCAGTCGGCTCAGGTTCTGATATCCTATGAAATTTTTTGCCAGGAGGATAAGATGGTCCCCTTTACGGTCAATAATTTCACTCTTTTGTTTGTGACCACGGCGGGCTACATAAGTCTCACAACCGATGATGGGTTTAAATCCAGGATGTTTGCATGCTTCATCATGAAATTCCTTGATGCCGAACATATTACCATGGTCGGTCACCGCTACGCCCTGCATCCCGTCGGCAATCGCTTTCTCGATCATATCAGGAAGCTTGCATGCGCCATCAAGAATGGAATACTGCGAATGAACATGAAGATGAACGAAATCGACCATAATGCCTTTCCTTAAACCTTTCCTGGTAATGGATTTGAGAGAATCTTCGAAGGAAAATTTCTGCTTTTTCCGGAATGGTAAAATTACGGAATATCGGGCTTCAATCTCGTTTGTTGAAAACTATTATTTGCGATTCTCTGTAACACTTTAGCACAGCGTACGATTGAATTTTCTTCATTAATATTTTTAAACAGGGTTGTTTTTATCTACTTTTGTTTTAAAATTCATAACGATGTTCGACATCAGTCATCTCCACCCGATGGTGGTACATTTCCCGATCGCGATCATCATGGTCGGTTTTCTTGCAGACGTCACAAGCCTGATCTTTAAAAAAGAAAAATGCCTTTCGACCATGGGATTATATCTTGAGCTGCTGGGTGTCCTGGCCGCCATCGTTGCTTTCGGTACCGGCTATTTTCTTACGGGTGATACGATTGAAGGAGCCGGCCATTTGGGTGGACAGCATAAACTTTTTGCAACACTGACACTGTGCACAATCATCGTGGCCGCATTTTTCAGGATCCTTATCGTTTACCTGAAAAAAGATGAAACCTATATGAAATATGTTGCGATGGGAATCTTTTTCCTCGCATTTATATTTGTCGGTATTACAGGCTTTTTCGGTGGAATGGTAGTGTATGGCAATATGTGAAAGGCGGACAGGTTGCATTCTTACTTCCTTTATTAATCTATTATCATTATGGAGAATCAAATCACCTTAAGAAGTCTTGGGAAGTCTGATATAAAAATCACTCCCATCGGACTGGGATGCTGGCAGTTCAGCAAAAAGGGCAATATGGCCGGGAAATACTGGCCTTTACTTGAAGATGAACTCATCCTGGATATCATACGGATCAGCTTGCAGGGAGGAATCAACTGGTTTGACACTGCAGAAGTATATGGTCATGGCGCTTCCGAGAAGATTCTGGCGAAATCATTGGTCGCCTTGGGGAAAAAACCAGGTGATGTGCTCATTGCAACCAAGTGGTGGCCGATGTTCCGTTTTGCCTCAAACATAATAAAAACCATTGATAAGCGGCTGGCTTGTTTAAACCCCTTTCCGATCGACCTGTACCAGGTTCATCAGCCCTATAGCTTTTCATCTGAGGTCAAAGAGATGGAAGCAATGGCGAAATTAGTCCAGGCAAAGAAGATCAAACAAGTCGGTGTAAGTAACTTTTCGGCTTCGAAAATGCGCAATGCCTGGGAAACCCTTCAAAAATCGGGCATCAACCTGCTTTCGAACCAGGTACAATACAGTCTGCTCAGCCGGAAAATCGAGACCAACGGAGTGCTGGATACCGCAAAGGAACTCGGGATCACTATCATTGCCTACTCTCCGCTGGCGCAAGGGCTTGTTACCGGCAAATTCCATGACAACCCGGAACTGTTGAAAAACATTGGCTACCGAAAACATTCTTCGATGTTCAAGCCGAAGGGATTGGAGAAAAGCCGGCCGGTAACAGAAATGGTGAAAAAACTTGCAATGAAATACGGGGCGACTCCTTCACAGATAGCGTTAAATTGGTTGATAAATTTTCATGGCGATACTGTTGTTGCCATCCCTGGCGCTACCAAAGCAAGGCATGCAGAAGAAAATACCGGTACCATGAAATTCAGACTTTCATCAGAGGATATGCGATTGTTGGATGAAGTGAGCGCAGGGTATAAAAAATAATAGAGTGCAGAATGCAGAATTTAGTTCATAAAGTTCATAAAGTTCATAAAGTTCGTAAAGTTTATAAAATACACATTATCCAGCATCAAGCATCAAACATCCAGTATCCAGTATTAGTAATTATCAATTCTTTTCTTTGTCGATTCAAAAATAATCCCGACATTTGCACCCCTAAATTTTAACAGATTCATCATCATTAATTAAGATTCAAAAATGCCAGCGAAAATCAGATTGCAGAGAAAAGGAAAAAGAGGACAACCTTTTTACCACATTGTGGTTGCGGATGGTCGTGCACCACGGGAAGGAAGATTCATCGAAAGAATTGGCACTTACAACCCACTCACCAAACCCGCTGAAATTGATTTAAACTTTGATAAAGCCATCGACTGGATACAAAAAGGCGCCCAGCCCACCGACACTGTCAAAGCTATCCTGTCTTATAAAGGTGTACTCTATAAATTCCATCTGTTGCAAGGTGTGAAAAAGGGCGCTATGACTCCCGAACAAGCCGAAGAAAAGTTCCAGGCTTGGTATACCGAAAAACAGGCTAAAATCGTCAGCAAGATCAGGGAAAATGAACTGAAAGCGAAGGATACAAAGAAAGAACAGGCTGCATACGAGGTGACGCTGAATGAAGCTAAAGCTGCTGCCGTTGCTAAAAAACTTGCCAAAATAGCAGAAGCTGAAGCCGCAGCAAGGAAAGAAGTGATTGCTGAAATGCAAGTCAAGGCAGAAATCGAAGCAGAAGCTGCTGCAAAGATGAAAGCTGCTGCTCATGCAACAGATGAAGTTGTTTCTGAACCAAAGGGAGAAGTTGCCGCTGAACCCGAACCTACGCCTCAGGAACCGGAAACACTGGCAGATGAGCCTAAGCAGGAATAACCGGAACTTTTACCGTTCCTATGAATAAAGATGATTTTTATTACCTTGGAAAGATCACAAAGCCATTCGGTAGTAAAGGTCAGGTAGTTGCTTTCCTGGATGTAGACGAACCCTTGCACTATAGGAATCTTGAATCCGTTTATCTCGACCTTGATGGCGAATGGATTCCTTTTATAATTGAATCGATCGAGATTCAGGCCGGCCGAAAGGCGCTTCTTCATTTTGAAGATGTGAATACCGCTGAAGATGCTGCTGCCTATTCCGGCCGTGAAATGTACCTTTTACTTGCCTCCCTTCCTCCCTTAAAAGGAAAAAAATTCTATTATCATGAAATAAAGGGGTTTTCCGTTATCGATGAAGTGCATGGATTCATCGGAACCCTGGTAAAAGTCATGGATCTTCCCCGTCAATCATTGCTCCAGATAGCATCCGCAGATAAGGAGATTCTTGTACCCTTAGTGGATGAGATCATCGTGAAAGTCGACCGGAAAAAGAAGGAACTTCACATCCATGCTCCGGAAGGACTCATCGAAATCTATCTCTGACCGGCCATTCCATTCAGTTTTAAACATCGCTTTTACCCTTACATATTATTTTTCGCTCCGATAGGGAAAATTCTCAGGAACGCATTATTTTTGTAATGCAAAAATTTTCATTCGTGAAAAAAATTCCATACGGAATCCTGGTTTGTTTTCTGATCCCTTTTCTTTTCAGTTTTACTCCTGACAAAGAAAAGCCTTTTAAGGTAGCACTTACAAAGGCATCTCCCAATTACATTAACTGGATCACCAAAGGGGATTCTTCCATCATGATTGTCGACCTCAACGACCTGAAGCCGGCTGAGGCCATTCAGAAATTGCACGATTGTGCAGCATTGGTGCTTACCGGTGGGGGCGATATCGATCCGTCCTTATATAAAAATGCCGGAAATACTGAGGACTGCAAAGATATTGATGTGAACCGGGATAAGCTTGAGAAAGCCATGATCGATGAAGCCCTGACTCTGAAAATGCCCATCCTGGGAATCTGCCGCGGAGAACAAATGCTGAATGTCGCCTTGGGGGGATCCCTGATCACCGATATTCCTTCCTTCAAGAAATTGAAAAAAAATTTGAAAAATGCAAGGAATACCGTGTTGGAGCAACCCATTGCGGTTGACCTTATCAACGGGAAGAAAGAACCGGCAGTTGTGATCCACCAGTGTGATGATTATCTCCACTGCTATCATACCGTCAGGCTGGAATCAACATCCCTGCTACGCCGCATCATTGGTTTTGACACCGGGTTTGTTACCACCAACCATCACCAGGCTATTCTGACGTTGGGGAATGGACTGAGAAAAAATGCCCAATCGGCTGATAGTATCATCGAAGGAATTGAATGGAATGAACCTAAGGGAAAATCTTTTATGATAGGTGTTCAATGGCATCCGGAAAGAATGGACACCTCCAATGCATTCTCGGGAAAGCTTTTACAGCGGTTTCTTGCAGAAGCAAAAAAGTATGTTTCCAAACTGCAAAATATGAAATAAAATGATCATCAAGGACTATTGGTTGCATAGTTTTACGGTTTTCATGGGATTTTTTGCCATGTTGAACCCAATCGGGAATTTGCCGGTTTTTATCGCGATGGTTTCTGATTTTGACAGGAAGACACAGCGAAAAGTAGCCCGGCGATCGGTCATCGTGGCTTTCGTCATCATTGCCATATTCAGCATTTTCGGGCACATCATCTTCAGGATGTTCGGCATAACCCTGCCTGCTTTCCAGATCGCGGGAGGCATTATCGTTTTTGTGATGGGGTATAACTTGCTGAATGCAAAAGAATCACACATGCATTCACAGGCTCCCATGGCCCGTGAAGACATGGAAAAGCTGGCCGAAGACATGGCGATCACCCCATTAGGAACTCCGCTTCTGGCAGGACCCGGAACTATTTCTGCCGCCATGAATTTTGTCGGAGCCGGGAAATCAATCCTGAATGCGATACTGGTCATTGGAATATTTGCCATCATGTGCGTCATTACCTATTTCCTTTTTATTTCAAGCCATAAGTTGGCTGCCCGCGTGAATCCAGGAGTACTCAAGGTGGTGACCCGCGTCATGGGACTGATCCTTTCGGTGATTGCAGTCCAGATGATGATCACCGGGATCGAAGGAACGATTCATTTATTTCAATAAGTTTTCACACGATGAACAAATCCAGGCTTTGTCTGTTCCTGCTTCCCCTTGTTATTATGCTTTTTTCTTGCGGGAATGCAAAAAAAGAGTACTATATGGACGGAAAACTGAAATCCGTTGTGCATATAAGGAAAGGAAAATATTATGGGAAAGCGTTATTTTTTAATTCCATCGGGGACCTCCAATTAGAATGTTTTTACAAGAACAACCTCTTGCAGGGACCACTGATCCGGTATTACAATTATAACAAAAAAAAGGAAGAACAGAATTATGACAAAGGGAACCTCGACGGGCTTTCAACAGTATGGTATGAAGATGGCGGAAAATTATCGGAAACCACCTATATGAACGGGATCCTCAACGGGCCTTACCGCGAATACCATCCCGACAACCGCATCAAGGTTCAAGGCCAGTACCTGCAAGGCTTTTTTACCGGGAAGTGGCTTTATTTTGATTTCAGCGGTAATATCATAGGGGAGGGGCAATTCACCCATGGAACAGGAAAACAACGTTCATTTTATCCAAATGGGAAAGTCAGCCGTGAGGTTCATTATAAAGATAACCTTAAAGAGGGTGAAGAAATAGAATATGACCTCTCGGGTCAAGCCACTTCCATAAAAATATTCAGCCACGACAGTTTGATAAAGAGCATGCAGAGATAATCCGTCTTGCTACTGTTAAGTTGATCGATGTCCAGGTTATGTTGATTCTGGTTTCACATCATCGCAATGTGACTTCCGGATGAAATAAATTCCATTACTTTCATTGGTTAAATCCTTTTAATAGCTTAATTTTGCAGCACTTTTCGTGATTTTATTAAAGAATTTCAACCTATAATATTTTTAATCTTAAAATTTTTACACCATGAACCTAGAAAAAATCATGAACGACCTGGAGAAAAAGAATCCGGGAGAGGTAGAGTACCTTCAGGCAGTGCGGGAAGTACTTGAATCCATTGAAGAAGTTTACAATGAAAACCCTCATTTTGAATCCGCTAACATCATTGAGCGTCTCATTGAACCGGATCGTATTTATACATTCAAGATTAGCTGGCTGGATGATAATGGCAAGGTACAGGTAAACAGGGCATACCGTATTCAGTTCAACAACGCTATCGGCCCTTACAAAGGTGGGTTGCGTTTTCACCCGAGTGTAAACCTCAGCATACTGAAATTCCTTGGTTTCGAGCAGATTTTCAAGAATAGCCTCACCACACTTGCTATGGGCGGCGCAAAAGGTGGTTCCGATTTCGACCCCAAAGGAAAATCCAATACGGAAATCATGCGTTTCTGCCAGGCTTTCATGCTTGAACTCTGGAAAGTGATTGGCCCCGAGACAGATGTCCCTGCCGGTGATATTGGCGTTGGCGGACGTGAGATTGGCTTCCTCTATGGTATGTATAAAAAACTGGCCCGTGAAAATTCCGGCGTTCTCACCGGCAAAGGCCTGAACTGGGGTGGCAGCCTTATCCGCCCGGAAGCTACCGGTTTCGGAGCAGTTTATTTTGCCAATGAGATGCTGAAGACTAAAGGAATGTCAGTTGAAGGCAAAACCGTTGCGCTCTCCGGGTTTGGCAATGTGGCATGGGGAGCAGCGATCAAAGTTACCGAACTGGGTGGCAAAGTTATTACCATCAGCGGTCCCGACGGTTATATCTATGATCCGGATGGCATTTCCGGCGAAAAGATTGAATATCTTCTCGAACTAAGAGCTTCCAACCAGGATATCGTAAAACCGTATTCCTATGAATTCCCGAATGCTAAATTCTACCAGGGAAAACATCCATGGGAAGTGAAGTGCGATGTGGCGATGCCGTGTGCAACACAAAACGAACTTAACAAGGAAGACGCTGAGCACCTTATTAAGAATGGCGTTATTTGCGTTGCTGAATGTGCAAACATGCCCTGTACGCCGGAAGCCGTCGAACTGTTTTTGGAACACAAGATGCTCTTTGCTCCCGGTAAAGCCGTGAACGCTGGCGGTGTTGCTACCTCCGGACTGGAAATGTCGCAGAATGCCATGAAACTCAGCTGGCCAATAAAAGAAGTTGACAAGCGCCTCCATGAAATCATGTGCAGCATCCACGAATCATGTGTGAAATATGGAAAAGACAAGGATGGTTACGTTAACTATGTGAAAGGAGCCAATGTGGCAGGATTTCTGAAAGTCGCAAATGCTATGCTCGACCAGGGCGTGATTTAAGTAGTATGATTTTCGCTCAGCCTCTGTTTTTATTTGCCCTTACTGCACTTGCGATACCCATTATCATTCATCTTTTCAATTTCAGGAAATACAAAAAAGTATATTTTACCAATGTGAAATTTATTACTGAGATCAAGCAGGAGACCAAAAAAAGATCGCAATTGAAACACCTGCTGATCCTGTTCGCCAGGCTTTTTGCTATAACCTGCCTGGTTATGGTATTCGCACAACCTTATCTTCCTTCTTCCATCCGCCAGAGAAAACTCAAAGGTTCACAGGCAGTCAGTATTTACATCGACAATTCATTTAGCATGGAAGCGCTTTCTTCAGGGGGAAGTCTACTGGATGAAGCCAGGAACAAGGCGCTCGAGATCGCTGATGCATGCAAGCCTTCAGATCTTTTTCAATTGCTGACGACCGATTTTGAAGGAAGGCACCAGCGGTTTGTCAGCCGGGATGAATTCCGAACACTGGTAGATGAAGTTAAGATCTCCCCGGCAGTAAGGTCACTGGCAGAGGTCATGAAACGCCAGGAAGACATGTTCACAGGTGCAAGAAGCATGAACCCGGCAGCCTATATCATCTCCGATTTTCAACGCACCACCTCCGGTTTTATTAACCTCAAAGCCGATACCTCCATCTCCTGGTTCTTCGTCCCTGTAGTGGCAGCCAAAAAAAATAACCTCTATATTGATACGGCCTGGTTTGACAATCCAGTTCTCCAGCCTTTGCAACCGGCTAAGCTCAAAGTGAAGATCCGGAACTCTTCGGATGAAAGAATAGAGAAAATCCCATTGCAATTATCGATCAATAACGTACAAAAATCAGTGGCCAGTTTTGCCGTAGAACCCGGGTCAGAAACCATCGTTGTTCTGCCCTATACGAATAATGCTGCCGGGATACAGTCAGGAATGCTTTCCATCACCGATTATCCGGTCACCTGGGATGATAATTTCTTTATTTCCTACCCAATTGCCGCGGCGGTTCCCATATTCTGTATCAATGGCGATAAACCCAGTCCCTATCTGGATGCATTGTTTGCTTCGGATTCTACATTCATATTCAGAAATGGGGGAGATAAGCAGTTAGATTTTTCCTCCTTCGGGCGATATCCATTGATAATCCTGAATGGGGTAAAAGAAATTTCATCAGGATTAAAACAGGAAATTTCACGGTATGTAATGAATGGAGGGAATATCGTCATATTCCCTCCGGATAAGGCAGATCTATTTAAATACAACGAATTACTGACTGTTTTTGCTGCACCCATAATCACAGGAATGGATACTGCCCGTGTGAATGTATCAGAACTTAATACCGAAAACCTGATCTTCCGGGATGTTTTTGAAAAGGATGCTTCTGGAAAGATTACGCTTCCGGAAAATGCCGATCTGCCAAGGGTTATGCGGCATTATGTCCTAAACCGTACATCAAAATCAGCCACTGAATACCTGATGAAGCTTCAGAATGGACAACCTTTCTTGACAGTTACGAAAGCAGGGAAAGGTCAGGTCTTTCTTTCCACGGTACCCCTGGATGATAATGCAAGTAATTTTCCTAAGAATTCTGTATTCGTGCCTGTCCTTTATAAAATCGCAATACTGAGCGTGCCATCTGTTCCTTTGTTTTACTCATTATCTGCCGACAATGGAATTGTGATCGAAAATGATTCCCTGAAAAATAAAGAAGTCTACAAGATCAGGAAGTTGGGATCCAACTTCGAAAGCATACCTGAAACCCGGTCAAATGGTTCACTTATCCGTTTATATCCGCATGACCAGATCAGGGAAGCCGGGCTTTACACGATTATGGAAGGATCGCGTGTGGTGCAGGGAATCGCATTCAACTACGACCGGCGCGAATCAGACTTACATTGTTATACCGGCAATGAAGTCAGTGCCATGCTGAAAAGATTGGATGTAAAGTACTTTGCAGTACTCAAAGAGAAACAGGTTTCCCTCGCAAAACAAATCCGCGATATAAACCAGGGAATGCCCTTGTGGAAATACTTCGTCCTGGGCGTACTGGCATTTCTGCTTGCGGAAATCGTGCTCATTAAAATCCTTTAACCTATGCTGAAAAACCGGAAGATAATAGTTGTATTCCCTGCATACAATGCTGAAAAAACCCTGGGAAACACATACAATGAAATCCCTTTTGATATTGTTGATGAAGTTTTGCTGGTGGATGATGCCAGCCAGGACAATACCATTGGTGTTGCAAAGGAACTCGGGATCCGGCATATTATCAGCCACCCGAAGAATATGGGATATGGGGGAAACCAGAAATCCTGCTATAAGACTGCACTGGAATTGGGTGCTGACATTGTGATCATGGTCCACCCGGATTACCAGTACACGCCAAAGCTCATTCCTTCCATGGCATACCTTATTGCCAACGAGGTGTACGAAGTCGTTTTGGGTTCCAGGATCCTGGGTAAAGGTGCACTCAAAGGCGGGATGCCGCTTTATAAATACATCTCAAACCGAATCCTGACGCTCTTCCAGAATTTCATGATCGGCACCAAACTTTCAGAGTACCATACAGGCTATCGCGCATTTTCCAGGAAGGTACTGGAAAGCATCAACTACCAGGCAAATTCAGATGACTTTGTTTTCGATAACCAGATGCTGTCGCAAATTATCTACCAGGGCTTCGAAATTGCTGAGATTACCTGTCCCACTAAATACTTTAAAGAGGCTTCTTCAATTAATCTGAAAAGAAGTATCAGATACGGCATGGGAGTCATTCAAACATCATTCCGTCATGCCTTTCAGAAGATCGGGCTTGCCAAATTCGAGATCTACAATAAAAGACAAACCTGATAAACAGATCAAACATTCCTGTAAATATTCCATCCCCAGTTGGCCAACAGAAAGACCAAGGCGGACCATGCTACCCACTTTTTTCGTAAAAAGGATTCCGTCCAAAAATAGAACCGATAGAAACTTTCCTTTTTCCTGACAAGATCGATCAGTATCCACGCTGGAAAAATCACTAATATCAATGCAGCCGGAAATCCCAGGATATTTTCATCCAGGGCCTTCCGGAAATTTCCTTTTGTGATGGAGAGCACTGCGTGTGTTATGCCGCAGGAAGGACAAGGAATTCCGGTAACCTGCCTGAACAAACAAACATTCAGGGTAGGTTTATTCATCTTCAATAAATAATGATTCAGGATAATCCAGGAGTACCCTGCCATTGCAAAGGCCAGGATGAGGAGGTAAAGATTCTTTTTGGGCATTTTTACATTAACAACTGCTGCAGCTTTTCAAAGTTGACTTCCCTTGTCCGACCCATGATCATAAACCAATCGATAATCGTCCAGATTCCAAGTCCACCGCAAGTCAGTAATTTCGCAACACCCAGCCCGGTATCCACTAGCAGGAAACGATCGATACCAAAAT
>JBEKST010000068.1:0-16532 GCA_049516815.1 Bacteroidales bacterium
TCTGATGACATTTTGCACCTGTTATTCAGGATGAATCGCTTCTACAGGGCATACATCTGCACATGCGCCACAATCTGTGCAAATTTCAGGATTAATCTTATAAATGTCGCCTTCAGAGATCGCTTCAACGGGGCATTCATCAATGCAGGTTCCGCAAGCAGTGCATTCTTCATTAATTAAATAAGCCATGATTCATTTGATTTTATAGTCTGTTAAAGACAGACAAGGTTCATAAATCGCTTTTGTCCTGCAAAGATACAAATTTTCGGATTACCAAATTTTTAGGTTGATTTCTGAGGGCGGGTCAAGGAAACTGATGCTGGATGCTGGATGGAATAAAATATCTTCACCACAATAGGCACATAGATCACAGTAGGATTAAATTCTTAAATGAAGTTTCTTGCAACTCATCAACTCGCCAACTTGCTAATGTGCCCTACTGTGTCTATTGTGGTTCTTTTTTAAATCCTCGCTTTGCAGGATCTCCGATTTGCATAAACATCCAGCATCCAGTGAAAAAAATCCTCCCTCCTGCTAATCGTCCCGCCGAAATTGGTAACTTTGCACCGCGAAAATCAATCTTATTATGGCTAAGAAAAAAAGAAATGTTGTTGAGAAGGAATCGGTAGTTGTGAAGTTTGTTGGCGATTCCGGCGACGGTATGCAACTTACCGGTGATATGTTTTCGGAGGTAGCTGAGCTTGCAGGTAACGACCTTGCTACATTCCCCGATTTCCCTGCAGAGATCCGTGCCCCGCAGAATACCATTGCCGGTGTTTCCGGGTTCCAGATACATATGGGCAGTTCCAAGATCTTCACCACCGGCGACCTTGTGGATGTACTGGTTGCAATGAATCCGGCTTCTTTAAAGTCTAACCTCAAATGGGTCAAAAAAGGAGCCACCATTCTAACCGATACCGACGCTTTTGATGACAAGTCAATAGAAAAAGCAGGATATAAACAGAATCCACTGCAGGATCATTCCCTCGACAGCTTCAATATGATCAATGCCCCCATGACAACCCTCACCAAAGAGATTCTTAGGGACAAGGGGATCGACAATAAAACAGCAGAACGCTGCAAGAACATGTTCGCCCTCGGTATGTTGTATTATATTTTCAACCGCGACCTGAAATCCTCATATCGTTATTTTGAAAAGAGATTCAAGAAAAAGCCGGGATTGATCGAAATCAATAAAATTGCACTCCAGGCAGGATATAATTATGCCGAAACCATCGAAGCCCTTGAATCGGTGATCCAGGTACCACCTGCAAAAATGGAGAAAGGCCGTTACCGTAATATTACCGGGAACATTGGCACAGCATGGGGATTGCTGGCTGCTTCAGAAAAATCGGGACGTCCGCTTTTCCTTGGGTCATACCCCATTACTCCGGCAACGGAAATCCTGATGGAACTTGCAAAGCACAAATCATTAGGCGCAAAGGTTTTCCAGGCCGAAGATGAGATTGCTGGTATCTGTTCCGCCATCGGGGCAAGCTATACCGGTTCACTGGCCTGTACCAGCACCTCCGGGCCAGGTCTTTCATTGAAGTGTGAAGCCATCGGACTGGCAGTCATGACCGAACTCCCGCTTGTGATTGTTGATGTGCAGCGTGGAGGGCCATCCACCGGGTTACCCACTAAATCGGAGCAATCGGATCTTTACCAGGCATTGTTTGGAAGGAATGGCGAATGTCCCGTTATCGTGATCGCCGCCTCGACTTCAGAGAATTGCTTTTATTATGCTTATGAGGCTGCAAAGCTTTCGATGGAACACATGACACCCTGTATCCTTCTTACCGACGGATATCTTGGGTTTGGTTCAGCGCTATTCAAGATCCCGAAAATGGCCGATATGCCAGCCATCAACCCTCCCATTGCAAAAGCCAATGACCCCGATTTTAAACCCTACCGGAGAAACCCGGAAACCCTGGTCCGCAAATGGGCCATCCCGGGAACAGAAGGATTGCGTCACCGGATAGGGGGACTGGAAAAAGAAGATATTATAGGAACTGTTTCTACTGATCCGATCAATCACCAGAAAATGGTGGATTACCGGAATGAAAAAGTGGAAAAGATCGCCGATTTTATTCCATTGCAGGAAGTAGATGGCGATCCTATCGGGGAACTGCTGGTTGTAAGCTGGGGAGGCACTTTTGGCGCCGTTCATTCAGCCGTAAAAAAACTGCAGGGCGAAGATAAAAAGGTCAGCCACGCACATTTCCATCATATCATGCCACTTCCGAAAAATACTGGTGAGATCTTCTCCGGGTTTAAAAGGATTCTGGTCTGCGAGCTCAATAGCGGACAATTTGTAAATTACCTTAGAATGCGACATCCCAGACACAATTATTACCAGTTTAATAAAGTCCAGGGATTGCCTTTCATGATCAACGAATTAAGCGATAAGTTTAACCAACTTCTGGAGGAAAAGTAATATGGACTCTATAAATATGACTGTTGAACGGTCGAACGTTCAATTGACCAAAGCAGATTTTGAAAGTGACCAAATGGTAAAATGGTGCCCCGGATGCGGTGCACATGCCATTCTCAGCGCAGTGGAACGCGTTTTTCCGAAGATCGGTTACCGGAAAGAGAATTTCTGCATAGTTTCCGGCATCGGATGCTCATCCCGTTTCCCTTATTATGTGAATACATATGGTATTCATGGTATCCACGGTCGTGCTGCCGCCATTGGAACCGGCGTGAAAATCGCGAACCCGAAACTCAGTACCTGGATCGCAACCGGCGACGGGGATTCACTTGCCATTGGCGGGAATCATTTCATCCATATTATCCGCCGGAACGTTGACGTAAATATTCTTTTGTTCAACAACCAGATCTATGGTCTAACCAAGGGACAATATTCTCCGACAACGCCGATGGGAAAAGTAACCAAGACTTCACCCCAGGGAACGATCGAACATCCATTCAATATCGGCGAACTCGTGATGGGAGCCCAAGGGACTTTCTTTGCACGAGTTCCGGATAACAATATCAACCTGATGACTGAATGCATGTTTGAAGCTGCAAAGCATGACGGTACTTCTATCATTGAGATCATGCAGAACTGCATTATCTTCGCCGATAAAGCACATTCGAATGTGATCGGGAAAGAAGCGAAAGACGAGAACATGCTGGTACTTAAGAATGGAGAACCTATGTTGTTCGGTAAAGATCTTAAAAAAGGACTCCGGCTGAATGGTACCCGCTTAGAGGTAGTAGAGATTGGAAAAAAGGGAATCACCGTCAACGATATTCTGATTCATGATCAGTATGACCAGGATCCAGGTATTCACACCATGCTGGCAAAGCTGGCGCCACCTGTTTTTCCGATGGTATTCGGAGTGATCCGGTCGGCCATGTTTCCCACTTATGATGACCTTGTTGAGGAACAAATCAAGTTTGCCAAGGACACATCCAAGATCAAATGCGTGGATGATCTGCTGAATTCAGGTGATACCTGGGAGATCCTTTAATCTTTTGGCAACAATCAATGTCCGTTATTTTTTACTACCAAATCTATAGACTAACGATACTAATACAGAGGTGTTCGACAAACCATAAGTAAACCCGGAAATTTTACTTTTTACGGTTTTAACATAATTAGAATAAAAATTTTTCTGCTTCGAAGTGCCGGTAATGTAATTAAAGTACGGCATTGCCTCAAATCCAACCACAAATTTGTTCAGAAATACATAATTAAACCCCAATACCAGATTTATTCCCGGCGAATAGGTTGTACTCTCCTGAAGGCTACTGTACTCTTCTACAAATTTATCATCAGTTTCATTCTTTGAATGATTATAAGTAAAAGATAAATCAGCTCCATATCTGAATTCCAGGTTCCCAATTATTGTTGTGCGATACTCTCTGCCAAATTTTAATCCAAAACCAGTGCTTATATTTTCCGAAGTCAAACTGTCAGCAACAGCTTTTTGGTCATTACCAGATAAATACAACGTCGTGAATCGCCAGAGACCTTTTTCCGTTCCAACTTTAAAAGTCAATCCGAAGTTGTTTAGACTACCGAACACAACTCCTAATTCTTCTTGTTTCGATTGTCCCTGGGCCGTGATAAAGAATGGCAGAATGAGTGTTGTAAGAAGCAACAATGATTTTTTCATGGTTTTAGATTTAGGTTTATAAATACACTTTGTTTGAGTGACATTATCTATTATTCTGATTCTTCAGAAGAATGAACGGGTAAATTTACAAGATAAAGAGAATCATAAAGCATATTATATGTTAATATAGGTTAATGTATGTTAATATAAGTTAATATGATTAATTATTTGCAAAAGCCTTTTTAGTAAATTTCTCCTTTCCATCAAATGATCAATACTGAAAATACCGGAACCTCTGGCAGAAATGAATAAAAACAGGAAGCAATAAATCACTGCCATCTCGCCAAAGTTCAAGAGCGGGAGGATTGCGTGTAACCCGTGAACTGTCCAGTATGCATAAGCCATCTCTCCGCTGCATATGAATGCTGCCCAACGAGTCCAAAGTCCGGTCATGACCAGGAGGCCACCGAAGAACTCTATCGAACCTGCAATAAATAAAACATAGTTGAGCTGTATCGCATGTTCGGACGCTGGGAAACCGAAAAGTTTTTGTGAACCGTGCCACAGGAAAAGAAATCCTGTAACAATCCGAAGGATCACATAAATCTGCGATTCGTACTTTGAAAGAAACATTTTTGTTTTCATCTTATTGGGAGTTTATTGTTAAAATCATTGAATTAATCGTTGCATTTTTGTTGAGCGGTATTTCAAATCCTATCCTTCGCTGAGCGGCATTGCAAATGCCGCTCAGCGGGAGCAGTTTTACATTTTAACAATTGCAAATTAATGCGTATTGTTTAAAAAAGCAAATTATTCAAATGGTTCTTTTAGAAGATCATCCAAATTATTAATATATCTTTTTTCGGTAAATGGTTTTTTGAATAATATTTTTATAGTTGAAAATGAGGAAGGTATTATGCAGTAGATAATGAAGAATGAAGAAGAAGATTTACCTTTGTCCTATGCTTAAGGAATTCAAATCGTTTATAGCATCAGAGAAACTGTGTGCGCCAAAGGACATTGTTCTCCTGGCTATCAGTGGAGGAATTGATTCGGTTGTGATGAGTGAATTGTTTCACCGGGCAGGATATTTATTTAGAATCGCGCATTGTAATTTCGGGCTCAGGGGAAAGGAATCGGATGCGGATGAAGCATTTGTGGAACAACTGGCAAAAAAATACAAGGTGCCTTTTTTTTGCAAACGATTTTTAACTGCAAAGAACGCAAAGGAAAATGGGATTTCGATCCAGATGGCAGCTCGGGAATTGCGATACCAATGGTTCGAAGAACTCCTGGTAAAAGAAAAATATTCTTCCATCGCCACCGCGCATCACCTCGACGACCAGATGGAGACGTTCTTCATCAACCTTCTGAGAAACACCGGCATTGCCGGATTTCACGGGATTCTTCCAAAACAAGGCAACATCATCCGACCACTGTTATTTTCCTATCGCGACGACATTGAAACTTTTGCCCGGAAATATAAACTGGACTTTAGGGAAGACAGCAGCAACGCGGAAACAAAGTACCTGCGTAACAAGATCCGGCATGAAATTATTCCCGTCTTCCGTGAACTGAACCCGGTTTTCCCGCAAATCCTTTCTGAAACCATCCTGCGGATGCGGGAAACCGAGACTATCTTTCGTAATTCAATCGAAGAAACACAGAAAAAGATCATCCGGAAAGATAAAACCGGAACGCATATCCGGATCGGAGACCTGAAACAACTGACGCCAATTGACATCTATGCATTTGAGTTGCTTTCTCCTTATGGCTATAATGAAGCCGTGATTTGCGACATCCTTCATTCCCCTGATGATGCTTCAGGAAAAATTTTTTATTCTTCGACGCACCGTTTGATTAAGAACCGGGAGGAACTTATTCTGAATCCCCTGACTTCAAAAAAAGAATCCAGTTTAAAAAATTCTGAGATCTCCATCCCGGAAAACAAAAAAGAAATCAGGAAACCGATACACCTTTCTTTTATAAAAGCAACCGCCGGAAAAACATTTTCAATAGATCCTTCCAGAGAGGTTGCCAATCTTGACCTTCGGAAGATCAAATTCCCGCTTATCCTCCGTCGATGGAAAAAAGGCGATTCCTTTTATCCTTACGGGATGAATAAAAAGAAAAAGCTAAGTGATTATTTCATTGATAGAAAACTTTCCATCCCGGAGAAGGAGAACACCTGGCTACTTTGTTCCGGGCTGCATATCCTGTGGATCGTCGGGCACCGTATCGATCACCGCTTCAGGGTTACTTCCCAAACAAAAGAGGTGCTGCAGGTAAGATGGTCGAAGTAAAAAAAATAGCTAAATTTGCGCGTTAATCATACTTGTTTAACATCTGAAAGCACGATGAAAAAACTACCTGCCTGTTTCCTCACGTTGATTTTCATTCCATTTTTCACTTTTTCACAGGTGCTTGCACCTGTCAAATGGTCTTTCAAAGTTGAACAAACAGAGCCCGGAGAAGCAATATTATTACTAATTGCTACGATTGACCATGGCTGGCATGTTTATTCAAGGAACAATCCCCAGCCACCCAACGGACCAATCGGAACCACATTTACCTTCACGAAAAGCAAAGATTATCAGCTCACCGGGAATGTGGCTGAGCCAAAACCCATTGAAGAAACGGATTCCCAGTTTGACAATCAGACTCTGAGATATTTTGAACATAAAGCGGTCTTTAAGCAAAAAATCAAGATTCTTGGAAAGAAAGATTTCCAGGTCAAGGGGTCGCTTGAATTTATGTGTTGCGATAATAGCCGGTGCATTCCACCTGACCAGGTTGAATTCAGTTTTGAACTCAAAGGAAACCCTGCCGGAACGGAAACAGCAACGCCAGCGGCAAACATTGTTCAGAATAAGGCAGATACGATTGTAAAAAAAGCAAGTACCGGTAAGGTTCTCAATGCCATAGCTGCGACCCCTAAAACGAAGATAAAACCAGGAGGATTGGACAAAGAAAGGAAGAAATCTCTTCTGATGTTTTTCTTGTTTTCGCTTCTTGCAGGATTCGCTGCCATCCTGACACCCTGTGTCTTCCCGATGATCCCCATGACCGTGACTTTTTTCATGCACGATAGCGACAACAAACGGAAAGCGAGGTTCCAGGCTATTATTTACAGTCTCTCTATTATTTTTATCTATACCGTGATTGGGACGTTTGTAGCGGTGACGCTGGGCGCCAATTTTGCCAATTTCCTTAGCACACACTGGGTTCCGAATGTTTTCTTTTTCCTGATCTTTATGGTTTTTGCCGCATCATTCCTGGGAATGTTTGATATTACGCTTCCCAACTGGATGGTTTCTAAAGCAGATAAGCAGGCAGATAAAGGAGGATTCACCGGGGCCTTTTTCATGGCATTCACATTGGTACTGGTTTCTTTCTCTTGCACCGGCCCTATTGTGGGGGCAATCCTGGTAAAATCTGCAGGTGGAGAAGTGCTCCAGCCGATCGTCGGGATGCTTGGGTTTTCAATTGCCTTTGCCCTGCCCTTCGGGCTTTTCGCATTTTTCCCTTCCTGGTTGGCAAGCTTGCCAAAATCGGGAGGATGGCTGAATTCCGTGAAGGTGGTGCTGGGATTTCTTGAACTTGCCCTTGGATTAAAGTTTCTGAGCATTGCTGATCAGACTTATCACTGGCATATTCTTGACCGTGAAGTCTATTTAGCTTTCTGGATCGTGATCTTTACCCTGATGGGATTTTACCTGCTGGGAAAACTAAAGTTCCACCATGATTCGGATGTTCCTTTCATCAGCGTACCAAGACTGACCTTTGCTATTATCACCTTTACTTTCGTAGTTTATATGATCCCGGGTATGTGGGGAGCACCGTTAAAGGCCTTAGCTGGTTATCTTCCTCCGCAGCAGTCCCTTGATTTTGACCTGACCGCCATTATCCATAACGAGGTAAAAGCCGTATCCGGAGATGGAAGAGCAGCTAACACTTCCCTTTGTGATGCGCCAAAATACAAGGAATTCCTGGAATTACCGCACCAGTTGGAAGGTTATTTCGATTACAGGCAAGCGCTGGCCTGTTCGCGTAAGCAGAATAAACCCTTGTTCATTGATTTTACTGGTCACGGTTGTGTAAATTGCCGGGAAATGGAAGCCCGTGTTTGGTCTGATCCACAAGTTCTTAAACGTCTCCGTGAGAAGTTTATCGTTACCGCTCTTTATGTGGACGATAAAACCGACGTACCACAGAATGAATGGATCACTTCAAAATATGACGGGAAGGTGAAAAAATCCATTGGGAAAATTTATGCCGACCTGCAAATTTCCCGGTTTAACGTAAATGCACAACCTTATTATGTGTTGCTTGATACCACCGGGAACCTTCTCACCACACCAAAAGCCTATGACCTGAATGTAGATAACTTCATCAAATTCCTGGATACAGGCCTGCAGAATTTCCAGAAACAACAGAAAAAATAATCTGATTTTTTACATTACTTTTTATTACCGTTAAGACGCGAAAGAAAACCTCTGTGAACCTCGATATTTTCTCTGTGGACCTCTGTGTAATAATTTTAAACGGATCCCCGAATTGGAATTACACAGAGTTACACAGAGAATTCACGGAGAAACACAGAGACAAAGAAATATTCTTTTAGCGTCTTGGCGTCTTAGCGGTATTTTTTATCAAACTTTCTTAACTTTGTAAATACGCTATAGCAACAGCCTTATGGATAAATATTCGTATTTGAATACGATGGATAATTCGGTTTTCGAGGAATTGTTTTCAAAATATAAGGAAGATCCGGGATCGGTTGAGGACAGCTGGAGGGAATTCTTTGACGGATTTGAATTCGCTTTACAGAATTATAAGAAAACAAAGGATGGAGGAATCCCATTATATCCGGATGAATTCAAGGTGATAAACCTGATCAACGGATACCGTTCAAGGGGCCATCTTTTTACACGGACAAACCCCGTCAGGACGCGCAGGCAATATAAGCCGGCACTGGACATCGAAAATTTCGGATTGTCGAAAGAGGATCTCTCAAAATCCTTCCAGGCAGGAAACGAACTGGGACTGGGAAAAGCCACACTGCAACAAATCCTCGATCACCTCAACCAAACCTATTGCCAATCTATTGGCGTAGAATTCCAGTACATCCGTACCCCTGAGATCATCGAATGGCTGAAATCTCACATGGAAGTCACCAGGAATACGCCCGATTTCCATCTTGACCGGAAAGAGAAAATTCTTCATAAACTCGCTGAAGCTGTTCTCTTTGAGAAATTCATACACAAGAAATTTCCGGGACATAAGACCTTTTCGCTCGAAGGAGTCGAATCGCTGATTCCGGCACTGGACGCCATCATTGAAACAGGTACCGGAACGGGTGTAAAAGAATTTGTAATTGGCATGGCCCACCGGGGACGTCTGAATACCCTGGCAAACATCATGCATAAACCCTTATCATCCATCTTCTCCGAATTTGAAGGGAAGGAATACCAGGATACCGAACTGCTCGGCGATGTGAAATATCACCTGGGTTATTCCAGCACGATATCAGAAAAGGATAGGGAAACCGTTTCACTTATCCTTGCGCCGAATCCTTCCCACCTCGAAGCCGTCGACCCGGTGATGGAAGGCATTGCCCGTGCCCGGATCGAACAGGAATATGAAGGAAATAATGAAAAGATCATCCCCATCCTGATCCATGGAGATGCATCCATCTCTGGTCAGGGAGTCGTTTATGAAGTGTTGCAAATGTCGGAACTTAACGGTTATAAAACCGGGGGCACCATTCACTTAGTCATTAACAACCAGCTTGGCTTTACTACGAATTACTTAGATGGCCGTTCCAGTATCTATTGCACCGACGTCGGAAAGACTATCCTGTCACCGGTCTTTCATGTGAATGCCGATGACGTTGAAGCCGTTGTTTATATCGTTCAGCTTGCAACAAAATTCCGCCAGCAATTTCACAAAGATGTATTCATCGACCTTCTCGGATACAGGAAATACGGGCATAATGAAAGCGATGAGCCCCGTTTCACACAACCCATTCTGTACAAAATCATCGAAACCCATCCGGATCCTCTTGAGATCTACGCAAAAAAACTGGAAGAAGAACAAACGCTCTTCTCTTTCGACATGACAGACATGAAGCTTGCGATCAATGAAAAGTTGGAGCAGGGTCTGGAAAGATCAAAAACCATTGAGAAAGCCGACATCTCGTCGTTCCTGGCCAATCTCTGGAATGAGATCCGGAAAGCGAATGCAGATGATTTCAACTTCTCGCCTGTCACTGCGGTTGATGAGAAAACAATACGTGAAATCGGACACCGGATTACATCACTTCCGGAAGGGGTATCTTTTTTCAGGAAGATCATAAAATTGCAGGATGAACGAAAAGAAATGATTGAAAAGAAAGGGATGCTCGATTGGGGCATGGGAGAATTGCTGGCTTACGGAACTTTGCTACAAGAAGGCTACCCGGTTAGATTATCCGGGCAGGATACGCAGCGGGGAACTTTCTCACACCGGCATTCCGTGCTGACCATAGAAGATTCTGAACAAAAATTCATCCCGCTTTCCACGGTTTCAAACGGGCAGGCGAAGTTCAATGTGATCAATTCCCTGCTTTCTGAGTATGGAGCTCTTGGATTTGAATATGGTTTCGCGCTCACCTCGCCTCAGACGCTCACTTTATGGGAGGCCCAATTCGGAGATTTCAGCAATGGCGCCCAGGTTATCATTGATCAGTACATCAGCAGCGCCGAAGAAAAATGGAAGGTGATGAATGGGTTGGTGTTGCTGCTACCCCACGGGTATGAAGGACAAGGGCCTGATCATTCGAGCGCCAGGCTTGAACGTTTCCTGGCAATAAGCGGGCACAATAACATCCAGGTAGTGAATTGCTCAACGCCTGCTAATTTTTTCCATGTACTGCGAAGGCAGATACACCGGCCTTTCCGGAAACCTTTAGTGATCTTCACTCCTAAAAGTCTTTTGCGGCATCCCCGGTGCATATCTCCTCTTTCGGAGTTCACAAACGGTGGTTTCAGGGAAGTGATCGATGATCCTTCAACCAATCCTGAAAAAATTCAGAAAGTCGTTTTTTGCTGCGGAAAGCTCTACTATGATCTTCTCGACGCAAAAGAAAAATTACATAAGGAAGAAATAGCGCTTGTCAGGATTGAGCAACTTTATCCCTTGCCATTAGTCCAGCTCAGGGAGGTCATCAAACGTTATAGTAAAGCCATTCTATGGCACTGGGTCCAGGAAGAACCTGCCAATATGGGAGCAGGTGATTTTCTTCTTCAGAATTTCAGGGAAGTTCCGTTGAAGTTCACTACACGGCCGCCAAGCGGAAGCCCGGCCACCGGATCTTCCCGTCTTCATAAGATACAACAGCAATTGCTCGTTGATAAAGCAATGGGACAGTGCAGCTGCGAGGTGGCAAATGAAACCTGCAGGTTGCATTGTTCGGAGAAGGAAGACCAGGCTCGGGAAGGACAATAAAAACAATCTTAGTAAGTTTTTCAGATAATTGTACTTTTGTGAAGGGAATTTTATCGAATCATTGAAAGAGCAGAGGAATATGGAATCAGAGATTATTGTTCCGAGCCCTGGGGAATCAATCACACAGGTACAAGTGGCGAAGTGGCTGGTAAGCGACGGGGAAGAAGTGGAAAAGGACCAGGAAGTGGTAGAAATAGATTCTGATAAAGCATCATTTCCTTTGACAGCCCCTGAACATGGCATTATTAAGATCCTCATTGCAGAAGGAGAAATTGTTTCGGTTGACACCATCATTGCCCGGATCAAACCTTTTTCCGGAAAGACAAAACCTTCACGTGAAAAAAACGCTGTAGTCCCGGAACAGAAGGTTCCTCCTGCCATTAAAGATAAAAAACCGTCAGATAACTCAAAAACAGGAACCCACATCTCGCCCTTGGCAGAAAAAATCCTTACGGAAAAAAATATTCAGAAAGAAGATATTTTCGCTTCCTTTGAAGGAAAACGGATCGGAAAGAAGGATATTGAATCTTACATTTCCAGAACTGAAAATCCTATAGAGACCCAGGCCATAAAAGGTTCACGAAACCTCGAACGCAGGAAACTTTCCACCCTTCGTCTGAAACTCGCGGAAAGGCTGGTAGCTGTAAAAAATGAGACCGCCATGCTGACCACGTTTAACGAGGTTAACATGCGGAACATTATTGACATCAAAGAAAAACACAACGAAGCTTTTAAGGAAAAATTCAGTGTTGGCATCGGGTTTATGTCATTCTTCTCAAAAGCTGTAACCCTGGCGATCAGGGATTTTCCGCAGGTCAATTCCATGCTGGACGGAGAAGAACTTGTTATTCCTGACTATGTTGACATGGGGATTGCAGTCAGCGCCCCGAAAGGACTGGTAGTACCGGTGATCCGGAATGCAGATAAACTGAGTATTCCAGAACTTGAGGTTAAGATCAAGGAACTGGCGGTTAAAGCAAGAGACAACCGGATCACGATCGAGGACATGAAAGGCGGGACCTTCACCATCACGAACGGGGGCGTATTTGGATCGATGATGTCAACACCCATCCTGAACCCACCGCAAAGCGCTATCCTGGGAATGCATAAGATCATGGACCGACCAATCGCAGTAAATGGGAAAGTGGAGATCCATCCGATGATGTACATTGCTTTATCCTACGACCATCGGGTGATCGACGGAAAGGAATCCGTTGGCTTCCTGGTGAAAGTGAAGGAATATCTTGAGGATCCGGTCAGGATGGTCGAAGAGGGTGAAGAGTCGATAAAAAGGTTGCTTGAGGTCTGAAGACTGAGGTCCGAGGTCGAAAGTCAGAGGATAGAAGATAGAGAATGGAGGATAGATAATGAGAAAGTATATTGATTTTTTAGTGATTGGCTCAGGTATTGCCGGTTTAACCTATGCCCTGAAGGTAGCAAAACACGGAAAGGTTTGCATTGTCACAAAAGCCAAACTGGACGACACGGCAACCAGCTATGCACAGGGTGGTATTGCTGCCGTGACCTATAACCCCGACTCATACGAAAAACATATCCAGGACACCCTGATCGCCGGTGACGGACTTTGTGACGAACATATTGTCCGCATCACAATCGAAGAATCCACTGAGCGGATTAAGGAATTGATCCACTGGGGTATCAAGTTTGATAAGACAAAATCAGGGAAATTCGATCTTGCCAAGGAAGGCGGGCATTCCGAATACCGTGTGCTGCATCACAAGGACAGCACCGGCAGGGAAATTGAAGACACGCTGGTGGAGCAGGTGCGGAAGCATCCTAAGATCGAAGTGATAGAGAATACTTTTGCCATCGATATCATTACCGAACACCACCTTGGGATTGAAGTGAACCGCCGTACACCGCATATTAATTGTTTTGGCGCCTATCTTTTAAATCCTCGCACCCGCCTCGTGGACACTATACTTTCAAAAAGTACCCTGATCGCTACAGGAGGTGCCGGACAGGTCTATAGTAATACAACCAGTCCATTTATATCGACCGGCGATGGGATTGCCATGGTGTACCGGGCAAAGGGGACCATAGAAAACATGGAGTTCATGCAATTTCATCCTACTGCACTTTACAATCCCAAGGAAAAAAATTCTTTCCTGATCTCCGAAGCGTTGCGGGGGTTTGGGGCTATCTTAAAGAATTCTGAAGGTAAGGAATTCATGCAGAAATATGATCCGCGCCTCGACCTTGCCCCCAGGGATATCGTGGCACGTGCTATTGACAATGAACTGAAGGTTCTGGGGGATGATTGTGTTTACCTTGATTGCAGTCATTTACCGAAAAACGAACTGATCAATCATTTTCCTACCATTTATGCAAAATGCCTCAGTATTGGCATCGACATCACACGGGATATGATTCCTGTAGTGCCTGCTGCGCATTACACCTGCGGAGGGATTAAGGTGGATGAGTATGGCAAAAGTTCGATCGACCATCTTTATGCTTCCGGAGAATGTTCCTGCACGGGATTACATGGCGCCAACCGTCTGGCATCCAACTCGCTGTTGGAAGCCTTGGTATTTTCACACCGCGCTAGTGAAGATGCAGTACAAAGTGTTAAGAATATTGAATATAACGACAATATCCCCGACTGGAATGCAGAAGGTATGGTGTTCAATGAAGAGATGATCCTGATCACGGAATCGCTCAGGGAACTGCAGTTGATCATGAGTGCTTATGTTGGCATTGTCCGATCGAACCTCAGGTTAAAAAGGGCATTCGACAGGTTGGAGATACTTTACCAGGAGACAGAAGCGCTTTACAACAAATCCATCCTTACCACGCGTATCTGTGAACTTCGGAACCTGATCAATGTCGGTTACCTGATCATTAAGGCAGCAACGAACCGGAAAGAAAGTCGCGGGCTGCATTATTCGCTTGATTTTCCAAGGACTATTGAAAAAAGGTAAGCCATGGCACTGATAAAAGCAGTTAAAGGAGTCACTCCGGTTTTTGGCAAAAATTGTTTTTTAGCCGATAATGCAACGGTTACAGGGGATGTGGTGATAGGAGATGATTGTAGTATATGGTTCAATGCGATCGTTCGCGGCGATGTCCATTCCATCCGTATCGGCAACAACGTGAATATTCAGGACAGTGCAATCATCCATTGTACCTACCAGAAAGCCCCGGTAAACATCGGGAATAATGTTTCCATCGCTCACAATGCCATCGTTCACGGGTGTACGATTCACGACAATGTACTGATCGGGATGGGAGCGATCATTATGGATGGAGCTATTATTAAGAGTAATTCCATCATCGGGGCCGGAGCATTGGTCAAGGAAGGAACAGTCGTGGAATCAGGTTCCATTTGGGCTGGGGTGCCTGCGGTGAGGATCAGGGATATTGACCAGAGCCTGCTGGAAGGACAGATAAACCGTATTTCAAAGAATTACAACATGTATGCAAGCTGGTACGATAAGGATGAATAAGAAACATAATTTCTTACTGAATTCCCAGTTTTTTCTTGACCAATGGAAGAATATCATCAGCAGGTTCTGAATAGAGCAAGATATCTTCAATGGCATTGACGATGAAAGTGTATTTATTTTCTTTGGCAACATCTTTTATCGCTGCTTTTGCCTTTGTAACAATGGGTTGTAAAAGTTCCTGCTGTTTCGTTTGCAGATCGGTCTGGGCTTTCTGCTGAAAAGCATCAATCCTTCCTTGCAGATCCGTTAATTCTTTTTCTTTTGTTTGCTTGATCAGATCTGACATTCCTGAAGATCCCTGCTGATACTCAAGATACTTGTTTTCAAATTCAGCACGCATGGCATCCAGTTGGTCTGAAAGCGTTTTCTGGTAAGTCTGCAATTTTATCTTGACTGAGTCAACACCTGGCATGGCAGCTACAAGACTATTGAAATCCACATATCCGATTTTCTGGACAGTCTGAGATTGAGAGGCAGTTGCAAGAACTAGGATGAAGGAAAAAACTGCAAAGACTTTTACTACGTTTTTCATTTTTATTATTTATAGTTAATAATTATTAAGTTAGCAAAATTATGAATATTTATGAAATCCTAATGTTTAATTGGTTCTATTTCTTTTCCCGCACTGGGACATTGGCAGGAGGCTGGTTGGTTTTGTTATCACCTTGTTGAGTCCCTTTTACGGATCCTGTTCCTGTTCCGGATTCTAGCCCTTTTTGTCCCGCCGTTGTTGAACGCCCTTTTCTTCCTGCAGATGCAGCACCCAGGTTATCCAGAACTTCATCGCTGATATCATATTTTGGGTTGGCAAAGAGGATCGTCAGTGCTCCGGCTTTATCAAAGATAACGGAATAATTATTATTGTTTGCTATTTCCTGGATTGCATTATACACCTTTTCCTGGATCGGTTTCACCAGTTCCTGGCGTTTCTTCATTAAGTCGCCATTCTGGCCGAACCGCTGCCGTTCTAAATTCTTGGCTTCTTTCTCCTTATCAACGATCTCCTGTTCCTTCTTCTTTTTCATGTCTTCTGGCAATAACACAGCCTGTGCCTGGTAATCCTGATACATTTTATCAATTTCTGCAAATTTCGCCTCGATCTCTTTTTGCCATTGTGCCGATACTTCATCCAGCTGTGCCTGGGCTTCCGTATATTCCGGAAGGTTATCAAGAATATACTGGCTGTCGACATAAGCAAATTTCTGTGCATGCACCATAACAACAGAAAAGAAGAGGACAACCGCTGTAATGATTATTTTTTTCATTTTACCTGTCTCCGAATAATTTTGTCAAAGTTAATTAACTTTTTAATGAACCCTTCATTATTGCTCATTCTTCGTTGCTCATTGTTCTAGTCGATGGAAGAATTGATCGAAAAATGGAATTGGCTGCCATTCACGCCTGGTACACCTCTGATCGGGTCAAGTCCATAACCCCAGTCTAATCCAAGAAGCCCGAACATCGGCAGGAACACACGGATACCCACGCCTACCGATCGGTAAACATCAAA
>JBEKST010000069.1:0-12262 GCA_049516815.1 Bacteroidales bacterium
GCGCGGCTCCGCCGCAAAAATGCGGTGATGATGCGGGCAATTCATGGCTTTGAGGTAATAACTTTCCGGCTCGCCCAGTTTTTTCAATTCCTGAAGGATGTTTTCAAGGAAACGTTGTGGAAGATTTTCACTTTTTGCGATTTCGCTGATCAGGATAGCCCCGTTGCCATATTCTTTCGCCAACTTGGTGAGTGCCAGCATGGCATAGCGTGTTTTTTTAGATAAGATCATCATCCCTTTTTGCTTATTTCGATTAACTTTTCCAGGTCATTCACAATAATTTTTTTTCCTTCAAGTGTGATGATCCCTTCTTTATTGAATTTCGACAAAGTCGTAATTACGTTTTCATGCGAACAGGCTGCAAATTCGGCAAGTTCCTTACGGGTGATTACAAACTCTTCCGGATTTTTATGATAGACATCCTTCCAAAGGTAAATCAGGATATCAGCAATTCTGCCATTTACCTGGTTGTGAGCCATGCTTATGAAATTGAAAATCGAAGCCTGGAACATCTCCATGGTTTGCTCACACATCGCAAGGATGAAATCAGAATGCTTCAAAGCAATATTCCGCATGGCTTTGCTGTCAATCAGGCAAATTTCGCAGGGATCCATAGCAACCAGCGAAAAAATGTTTGTTTCCTTAAAGAACAGGTTGGCAGTTCCCAGCAGCTTAGGACCTGAAACGATGGTCATAATGTAATTTTTTCCGGAATTATATTGGTAGCTGAATTTTACAATCCCTTTATGCAGAAAAACCAGGTGATGTGATTTCGCTCCCTGCTTGAGGATGGATTCTCCTTTTTCGAAACGAAGCTGTACCGAAGTCCGTCTGATTAGCTCAAAATCATTCTCCGGCATATAATGCGTAGATATTATCCTGAACAAGCACTGTTGACAGTCATAGAGTTGTCGATTTTCTTCGATCATAGGCACCTGAGATTAAAAAATTAATGGCGGAATATTTAAAATTTAAGGTCTGATACTAATTTATTCAAGTCAAATGTACACTTTTCCGGTGCACTTAATGTATATTTTTGTAAAAATAGTTTTTTTATGGAAATTCAAAAAATCACAATCCATGGAGGATATGGCAAAGACGGTTCAAAAGAAGCTGTTGAAAGCCTTGAATTATGTGCAGGGGATATTATCAGCATCGTGGGTCCTACAGGTTGTGGTAAAACAACCCTGATCAATGACATTGAACTGTTCGCGAACCGCAACACCCCTTCAGGCCGGCAAGTCCTGATCAATGATTTTCCTATCTCGGATGATTTTACTTTCGATCCTTCACAGCATCCGATTGCAATGATCTCCCAGCATACAAATTTCCTGAGCGATCTGCCTGTTGGTGAATTTCTCACCATCCATGCAAAAATCCGCGGGGCAGAAAACATCGCCGAAGTGGTCAATGAAACCATTGAATTCGCTAACCAGTTGACCGGGGAAGCCATCGTAAAGGAGACCGGGATGACGGAATTATCCGGTGGTCAGACACGTTCCCTGCTGATCGGTGATGCGGTTGTAATCGGCAATTCGCCGATCATTCTGTTGGATGAAATTGAAAATGCCGGCATCCATAAGACCAAGGCACTTGAATTGCTGAAAAGATATGACAAGCTCTTTGTTTTCGTCACACATGATCCTACGATTGCATTACTATCAGATTACCGCATAATCATGAAGAACGGAGCGATGCAGAAGATTGTGAGGTCAAACCCGGAAGAAAAACCCGCAGCCGAAGCTTTGCGGAAAATGGACGATGCGATTCTCTATTTCCGGGGATTGATCCGTGAAGGGCAGGAGTTGAATGAAAAACATCTTGAAAAAATAAAACAATAAAAAAATATGAAATTAATAGTTTTTGCAGGTCCTCCTACTTGCGGAAAGACAACTGTCATCCGGCAGGTTATTAGGCGGATGATAAAGAATGGCAATAAGCCTGCCTATATCAAGATCGATGTTCTCTACGCAGATGAAGATGAAGTCATAAGAAGAGAATTCGGCATACCTACACATAAGGTCTATTCGGGCGAACTTTGTCCTGATCACTGCAATGTTGTGGTTCTCGACGAAGCTGTTGAATGGGCTGAAAAAGCCGGAGCCACTTTCCTGTTTGTCGAAACGGCAGGATTATGCCTGCGTTGTTCACCCTATGTCGAAAATTCGCTGGGAATCGTTGTTCTCGAAGCAACAAGCGGAATGAACCTGCCCCGGAAGGTGGGTCCTATGCTCACCATTGCCGATATTGCTGTAATCACTAAGATCGATCTGGTTTCGCAAGCTGAACGCGAGGTATTCCGGTATGGCGTAACCCAGGCAGCGCACGATGTCACTGTGATGGAGAGTAATGCCCTTTACGGGATCGGCATCGATCCCATTATAAAACGAATTGAAAAGATCCATGATGTTGAAATGCCTATGTTCCTGCGTGGTAATCCGCCTGTGGGAACCTGCACGATTTGCGTCGGGAAAAAAGAAATCGGCGCTAAGAACCATTTCGGCGTTCTCCGGACAATGGAACAGGAACTCTTCTATGTAGGAGAATAGAGATGAAAAGGATTTATCTCGATAATGCCGCTTCGACACCCGTTGATCCCCAGGTGCTCGATACCATGAATAGAACCTTTTCGGAATGTTATGCAAATGCATCCAGTATGCATTCTGACGGCACACGGGCAAAAGAATTTTTAGAGAATGCCCGTTCCTCACTTGCATCTGTTCTGAATTGTCATCCTGAAGAATTGTATTTTACTTCCGGCGGGACAGAGGCCAATAACTGGGCGCTTAAAGGATTTGCTTTTGCAAACCGGTCGAATGGGAATCATATTATTATTTCCGCGATCGAACATGATTGTGTTTTGAATACCTGCAGATGGTTACAACAGCAGGGATTTCTTATAACAGTAATGCCGGTTGACGAATCCGGCATCATTCTCCCTGAAACGGTGAAGGAAGCCATCACGGCCGGAACGATCCTGGTTTCAGTGATGCATGTCAACAATGAAATCGGAACTATTCAACCCATAGCAGATATCGGCCGGATCGTCCATGAGAAAAATATTGCCTTTCATACTGATGCGTGCCAGTCGTTCGGAAAAATCCCGCTGGATGCGGCAAATCTGGGAGCCGATATGTTCTCAATCAATGCCCATAAAATTTATGGACCTAAAGGTATCGGGGCTTTGTACATCCGGAAAGGCACATGGATAGAACCCTTGTTACACGGAGGCGGCCAGGAAAGGGGATTAAGGTCCACCACAGAAAATATTCCCGGAGTTATTGGTTTTACCCGTGCGGCGGAATTGTGTCAAGCTCTTCAGGCGGAGGAGCAAAGCCGTATAAAAGACCTGAGAGAACTGCTTATCTCGAGATTATCCGATGATTTTGATAATATTTATTTCAATAGCAGTCAGGAACAGTGCATACCGGGAATTGTAAATTTTGCATTCATTGGTCAGGAAGGTGAAGCCATTCGCCTTTTACTGATGCTGGATGAGGAAGGTATTTCGGTATCAGCAGGATCAGCTTGTTCTTCCAATAATGCAGCATCCGGTGGATCGCATGTATTGAAGGCGATCGGCAGGAACCCGGTGGAAGCACGTGGCGCTATCAGGGTTAGTATCGGTCGCTTTAACACTGAAAAGGATATTGAAATATTTTGTAACGCCTTAACCAGGATCATGCAGAAATTTAAGAATGTTCATTCATTTTAAAATTCATATCATGTCAGAAATAATCAAGATTTCAACCGATTTTATGGAAAAATTGCCAATGCTCGATTGCGGAGCATGCGGGTTCAGGACTTGTGAGGAATTTGCCATGCTCTTGCCGGAAGATCCAGAAGAACTCAAGCGTTGCATCCACCTGAACGGGAAAAAGAACGGGACAAATACGCTTGGTTCTCTGCGGACCAAGCAACTCCAGGGAATGGCCGAAAAAATGGGCTGGATCGACAATCTGCAGCGCCCGTTTGATTTTATTCTCGACTGTTTTGAAAATGAATCAGGACCACGGGAAACGATTCTTCCTTATAACCCGGCACTTGTAAAAGAACTGGGCGTTAAAAAAGGAGACCTCATGATCGGGCGCCCAATGGGCATGTCATGCGGATGTCCCATCACCCATTGCGGGATCGTTTCGGATACAGATGCGCGGAACGGTGTCATCAATTGGTGTGTTACCGGTCCCTTAAGGCCTCGTAGCGAGGGTTTCATCGATATCGGATATTATGTGGCACAAGCATATGACGGATTGATCAGGGAATCAAAAGAAGAAATCAAACTGGGAAAAAGGTATTGGTTCCTGCCCCGGAGATGTATGCTCCAATGGCGGCACAGCGGACTTATAAATTCTATAGCGCGGATGAAAGACGGAAGTTATAAAGTGAGGATAGAAGGGCTTTTTATCGGGTAACACTTTATGATTGGAAGGGAAAAATGGTAAAAATGTCGTGATGATCACTACAATGATCCCATATTCTTCCTGATCTGTCATGCCATCTATTCTGACAGTTTCCTTGATCCTGCCAGTTCCAATTAGCCTCATCGCCCCAATTATCCGGGTCATCAAAGATTTCATGCGGGGGGATCATAACGTTGCCATATTTCCGGTAGATTGTCATTTTCGTCGGCGCTTTTACATGCGAACAATACTCGGGGAATTAGAATAATTATTCAATCACGGTAATTCATTACTGATAAGTTTTATCACATCATAGAATCTGGTTTTTTCTGTTAAAAACTCTTTTATCAATTGAGAAACCGCCTCCTCCATAATAAAGAATAAATGCCAGTAACATGGTCATACAAAAATCTGTACGGTACTCGTGGGCGAAATTCCAGAACCCATGCGTGGTCAGGATCGGGATCTTTGTTGTTATAAAGGCCGTTATCATAACAATAATAAGCGGAATAGAAGCAAACCTGCTGAGAAACCCAAAAAGAATCAGGATTCCGCAGATGATCTCAAATGTGCCGGTAAAATAAGCCCAGAATTCCGGATTACTAAATCCGATTTTTGTAAAACGGCCTGTGCCTAATGTTTCGGGGAAAAGATATTTCTGTATCCCTTCGGTTAAAAATACAAGTCCCACGGTAATTCTTGCAACCAGGACCGGCGAAGCTGTTGTTGCCAGAATAATGTTCAAAACCCTTTTCATAATTGAATGCTTTTATGATGTGTTGAATCACAATGATTGATTTTCATTACAAAACATTTTGAACGATAGAGTTGAAAAGTTATTATTGATATCTTTATTAAATCTTAATTTGCATTTGGTTAAAGCTTGAATAAAATATTGGATTATATGAGATTATAATGTATATTTGAATGTGTTTTCCCTGACCAATATTTAATATGAAAAAGATTTATCTTATCTTTCTTCTGCTCCCAAAGATACTTTTTGCCCAGGATTTCGGGAACATCATAACTGCCGGACGCACTTATTATACCGACAGTATAAATAATCCCGGTTACCTTGCAGGAATAAAAATAGATTCCATCTTCTCCCTGGGAAACGGAGATACAATCTTTCTTGCAAACAATACCATCCGGCCATATCCACACCATCCTAATTATGATACCGCTGGTGGAATCCTTGGAAGAAAGATCTATAAACAAAATGATGGTTGGTTTTATTTTTTCAATATTGCTGATGATACACTTTATCTGAAGAGCCAGGCTTTACTGAACGAATCATGGAAATTCTGCAACCTGCCGCATAAGGGTTACCTGCAGGCAACCTGCATTTCAATTAACGATACACTTGTCCTCGGAATTCCTGACACGGTGAAGAAAATTTCTTTCCAGGCCAAAGATTCAACTGGGTTGGATATCCCGGACTTCTACAATGGACAAAGTATTTTTTTGGGCCAAAAATATGGTTTTAACAGAGTATTTGACCTGCACCAGATGCCGGATACTTCCGGAATGTATGCCCTGGTGGGAAGGAACCATCCCATGATCGGGTTCCAGGGGCTTACCTGGCAGGAAGTCAATGAGTTTGAGGTTGGGGATGAATTTCATTATACAGGGGAAGTAAACAGTGCTGAATGGCATGACCATATTTCGGACGATTATAATCAGATTCAAAAAGTCCTGGCAAAAGATGCCCATCCGGAATCAGGATATGTTAATTATACAATGGAAAATTGCAAAGATGAATATATCGTGCACAGCTATTCCCCTAATCCTCCCTATCATATATATACCTACGAAACAGTGCAGGTATCCTATACTTACAATTCCCTGCCGGCTGACCCCACCAATCCCTTTATGCCGGAACAATATATTCATGACTGTTATAGGTATTATTCGACCTTATATCATACAATTCCGGGCAGACCTTCAAATGGGTATATTGGGGATTACTATTGTTACTACCCACACTTCCCACTTCTGGAATATGTAAAGGGCCTCGGTAAAACTGATACCGAGACTTTATGGATTGATTGGCCGCCGAACTTTTACTATGTTGATTATAATACGCTTGTATATTTCAAAAAAGGCAATGAAACATGGGGTAATCCTGTTGCAACGGATTGTTCTACCCTGTTACCATATGTCTCGTTCCACCCCGACACACTGGTTTTCCAGCCACCATATGGCAGTCGTGATACACTGTTTGTGAGTTGCAGCGGACAATGGCATATTGTGAACACCTCCTGTAGCTGGCTGAATTATCAGCCTATATCAGGTAGTGGGGACGGATCTGTTATTTTCATTACTTCCAGTCCGTATTCAGATAAAGATCCTCGTTATTCATCCTTAAAGATTATCGGCCCCATGGGAACAAAAACATTCTATGTTAAGCAATGGGGAAACTTTTACGGAATTGAAAATAAAAGCCAGACAATGGTTTCTATTAGTCCGAACCCCATCAAAACTTTTGCCGATATTTCTGTTTCCGGTTTCCCTTCGAAGAAGAAAGCAGTTCTGACTTTAATTGATCTCACTGGCAGGAAAGTTTTTGAGGACACTTTTGAATCTCCCAAGTACCACTTAAACCGTGGACAGATCCCTTCTGGGATGTATATCCTTAAAGTAAATGTTTTGATTGGGGATAAGAGTGTGCAGACAAAGATCGTCCTGGAATAAAGGGGTAGGCTATTTTCATATTAATATTTGCCCAATCCATTTTTTTCAATAGATTTGCTCTTCACGATATTTCTTCCATTGATCCATAATTTAAAAACAGAACAATCATTCTGATAATAAAAGTCTTTACCAGATCTAGCTGGTCTTTTTTAACAAAGGGAATGTTTTGCGCCTGGATACCCAGAGAAAAACGACGTTTGCTAACCGGGTATGATTGATTTTTAGCAAAATTATTTATAACAGATGTGATTTTTCCTGTAAATTACACCGGATAAAAATCATCATCACATGAAACCGAAAATTTTTGTGAATCCGGCAATTTGTAGTTTACTTTTTACCTGTTCTACTTTACTGTTTGCACAAAAGAACAATACTTATTGCAACCCCATGAATCTCGATTATGCTTATGAGCGTGCCTGGACTGATGAGCCACGCGAGTCTTTCCGTTCAACTGCCGATCCAACCCTCGTGAATTATAAAGGGGTTTATTATCTTTTTTCGACCAATCAATCCGGTTATTGGTGGAGCGACGACCTGTTAAGCTGGAATTATATCTATAACCCGCTTCCACCCAATGAATCGGGTGATGATATGTGTGCTCCCGCAGCCTGGAGCAAAGGCGATACACTAATGCTGATCAACTCCACCTGGGTCAATGTGCCGCTCTGGTATTCTACCGATCCGAAGAAAGGATTCTCGGAAAAACTTGCGGATCCTTTCCCCCAGGCCGGCTGGGATCCTGCTCTTTTCGTGGATGACGACGGAAGGACGTATTTCTATTGGGGAAGCGGTAATGATCCAAAATATGATTACATCAAAGGTGTGGAAGTAGATCCGAAGGAAGGCTTTAAAAATAAAGGAGCAGTAAAGGATTTGTTTTTTATTTACCCTGACAGTCACGGATGGGAACGCTTTGGGGAGAACAACATGGATACCCTCACCAATCCTTATATTGAAGGGTCATGGATGACCAAACATAACGGGAAATATTACCTGCAATATGCTGCTCCGGGAACTGAATGGAATGTGTATGCCGATGGGGTATATGTGTCAGACCACCCGCTTGGGCCTTTCACATATCAACTTTATAATCCGTTTTCCTGCAAGTCTGGCGGCTATATCCGGGGTGCTGGGCACGGCAGCACCATGCAGGATAAATATGGTAATTACTGGCATGTGGCCACGATGCAGATATCGGTGAAAGACAAGTTTGAGCGGAGGATAGGCCTTTTCCCCGCCGGATTTGATGATGACAGCCAGCTTTATTGCAATACGGCTTTCGGGGATTATCCGCAACGAATTCTTCCCGGTCCGGCGGATCACACCAGGGGACTTTTTACGGGATGGATGCTCTTATCGTATAAAAAAGCAGCTATCGCCTCTTCTTGTGATACCGGTCATCCGGCTGAGCTGGCTTTTGATGAAGACATTAAAACATATTGGGCTGCGAAAAGCGGCAATAAGGATGAGTTTCTGCAGGTGGACCTGGGCGGAATAAAAACAGTAAACGCTTTGCAGGTAAACTATGCAGATCATCATGTAAATCTTTTTGGCAAACAGTTTAATATTTATCAACGCTATCAGGTAATGGAATCAATGGATGGCAACAACTGGGGAATGCTGGTAGATAAAAGCCGGAATATAAAAGACGTACCTGACGATTATGTGGAGCTTTCACAGCCGGTAAAAACCCGCTATTTGAAACTGATAAATATCCATGTACCGGGCGGATATTTTGCCATAGGTGATTTTCGTGTTTTTGGTTTGCAGGATGGCGCTAAACCTGAAACGGTCAGGAATTTTACCGCGGTTCGTGCCACCGATGCCCGTAATATAACCCTGAAATGGGATGCAGTAACCAGTGCATATGCGTATAATATTTATTATGGCATCGCACCGGATAAACTTTACAACTGCATCATGGTAATAGACCAGGACCATCTCAGTTTTCGCGGATTAAACCGGAACATAACTTATTATTTCTCAATCCAGGCTATCGGCGAAACCGGTATATCAGGTTTGAGCGTTACGAAGAAAGTAGAATAGTTCTTGTCAAGAATTTGCCTGATTTTCACAATTTGATTTTTAAAGAAATTTGATCTTGCCATATGCTTCTTCATTTTTTCTAGAAAAAACATGATCGTTAATGACTTGTTTTGGCAAGGATTTAATTCAGAATATTTATTTCTATATCTTTGCAGTCTGAATAATTTCCTTTGATCACCTGCTGAAAATATTATGATATCATTCGATGGGATCTTTCGAAATGAAACAGGCATGCTTTATTCGTAAAACTTAAATTTTTTGAACGAAGTGATAAAGAATTTATCAATCGAACCCTGCCTGCGGCAGGCAGGAATCCCCCCGAGTACTCGGGGGAGGGTAAATATCCCACGCTCTGCGGTGGAATTAAGGTCTAGTGCTTGCACTGGGGTTAGAACCCGTGATTTGCAGTATAGATAAATAGAGTAATAACATATTTTCCCCAATAAACAAACAATTAAAAAGGAGACAAAAACATGGAAAACAAAAAAGCTGATTTGGCTGGTCCAGGGATCGGTAACTATGATGATGTTGAGAAAATTCTTCCGAAGGATTATACTTCATTGCTTGATCCCAAGGAAACTCAGAATGCTGTAACCGCTGTAAAACAGTACATCGAAGAAAATCTTTGCAAGGAGCTCAACCTGATGAGGGTCGAATGTCCCTTGATTGTCGATGTGAAAAGCGGCGTCAATGACTACCTTGACCGTGATGGGTCAAGAACCCCTATCCAGTTCCACATCAGGAACGATTACGACAAGCATCCTATCGATGCCCAGGTGGTTCAGGCTGCCACCAAATGGAAAAGAATGGCCCTGAAACAATTCGGGATGAAAGTCGGTGAAGGCATTTATACCGACATGCGGGCTGTTCGTAAAGATTATTTCCTCGATCATGACCACAGCGCTTATGTGGACCAGTGGGACTGGGAAAGAGTAATTACCAATGAAGACCGTAATCTTCAATTCCTGACAGGAGTTGTAGAAAAAATATGGAAGATTCTCAAAGGTTCCGAGGAACAGGCTATGAAACTTTTCCCGAAACTGAAAAGTAAAAAATATCCCGATCTTCCGGATACGATCAAATTTTTTCACGCCGAGGAGATACTTGAACGTTTTCCCGATCTTCCCAGGAAGCAGCGCGAAACTGAGATTCTCAAAATATTTCCTGCAGTTTTTATCTACGGTATCGGTTGGACGCTTGCTGATGGTTATCCACATGAAATGAGGGCAGCCGACTATGACGATTGGGTAACTCCAACGGTGTCGAAAAGCGGCAAGTCTATGCATGGGCTTAACGGAGATATCCTGGTATGGAATTCTGTAACCCACCGCCGCCATGAACTGACTTCTATGGGCATAAGGGTAAATGCTGAAACTCTTAGACAACAGCTTAAACTCACTAACCAGCTTGATTTTTTAAATTTCCCTTACCATAAAGGGATCATCAATAACGAGCTGCCACTTAGTATTGGAGGCGGGATTGGGCAGTCAAGGACATATATGTACCTGCTTAAAAAAGCTCATCTTGGTGAAACAAGTGTGACAGTCTGGCCACAGATCTTGAAGGACATATGCCATGCCAAAAATATAAATGTCCTTGAATAAAGCAATTAAACAGCAGGTGTGAGTTTGGTGTACACATCACCGAACATGCTTATAAAATAAGTGCTATTAAAGGTTTTGACCGTACGGAAAGGATAAATTGAACTGTTACTTTCCTTACCCGGTCTCCAAACCAGATTAGAATCCGTTATTTCTTCATCGGGGTAACAGATTCTGAATTTTTACCGTTTGATTTAAGTTTGTATAAAAAATTGTATTACTTTAGACATTTATTGGCAGCATGCCAAATAGTGTTGTGTACGTACTTAAATTATGGAGGAAATTGAAATGAGAAGAATCAATGTTTTTTCAGTACTGGTTTTTTTCGTAATTCTTGCTATCGGTGCAGGATTGTCTTATGCATCATACGCCATTTCGGGTAATAATGCAGGAAGCATTTGGATCTCAATTATTGCCTTTTTTATTGCCATTGTTGTTTCTTCCGCAATTAAGGTTGCGGATCAGTGGGAAAAAGCAGTGATTTTGCGTTTGGGCCGTTTTCGTTCCATTAAGGGACCGGGACTGTTTTTTATCATCCCGGTCATCGACTACATCTCGTCCTGGATTGATACCCGTGTAATCACGACAACTTTCAAGACAGAAAAAACCCTTACCAAGGATACTGTGCCGGTGGATGTAGATGCCGTGCTGTTCTGGAAAGTTATAGACCCCAAAAAAGCAGCACTTGATGTAGCTGACTATCGAAGCGCAATAAGCTGGGCATCGCAAACCGCTCTCCGGGATGTCATCGGCAAGACCATGCTTTCTGATATGCTGGAAGGCAGAGAAAAAATCAGTTCTGTACTGCAGAAGATCATTGATGAGCGCACCGAGCCTTGGGGTGTAAATGTAATTTCGGTGGAGGTCAAGGATGTACTGATTCCCCCGGCTTTGGAGGATGCGATGTCGATGCAGGCTCAAGCGGAAAGAGAACGGCAGGCCCGGGTGATCCTTGGAGATTCGGAACGCCAGGTGGCAGAGAAGTTCGGAGAAGCAGCCAAAACCTATGCCAACAATCCTACCGCTTTTCACCTGAGGGCCATGAACATGCTTTATGAGGGGTTAAAGCAAAATTCCACCATCGTCATCGTCCCCAGTACTGCGGTGGAAACCATGCAACTGGGTGCTATTAGCGGAATAACAGCGCTGACCATGGAGCTGAAAAAAGAACAAGCAAAGAAAGAGACTGAAAGCAATCCCCGAACTGAAGAATAATGGCAAACTCATTCATTGAGGACCTGGAACTTGAAGGACAGGAAAGATAAACATATTTATTAATTATTTCACGGATCCAAAATAATAACTGACCGGGTTATGTTGAAAAATTTGTACATTTGTCCAAATCAGGTGCCATCAAAATTTTAAACCATGAAAAACTTTTACAAAATTGCAGCCATGATCAGCGCTATCATCGCTGCCTTACTGATGCTCATTGGAATTATCACTATCCTCGCTCATTCACACTTCCTTGTCAGACCTAGTACCTTCTACTATTCAGCAATGAATTTTATTCTTTTT
>JBEKST010000070.1:0-12061 GCA_049516815.1 Bacteroidales bacterium
ACAAATAAGAACTCCTCTTTGATATATTTCCTCATTTATTGCTTTTGCTAATGGATGGACAAAATCAGGATAATCAACACTTTCTTCCGAAAATGTTCCGAAATCTCTGAAACGGTATCCTTCGGATGATAAATTCTGTATAAGATAGGCTTTTAACCTGAATCCGGCATGATCACATCCTATGGGAATGTCTTGGCTGAAATCAAACATTGATAACAAATTTATTTACAAAAGTAATTATAATTTTTTATTGATTTTCCATTAGCTATCTCTGAATCAAATTCTTAAAATTTTAACAGGGGATTGTTTATAACTCCGTAACTTTGTTAAAATTTTTTCATAACTATATTCAGTTTTTAAAAATTCATCTTAAAACAGAAAAAAAATACTTTTGAAAAGAAAGTATTAACATTTTATACAATAAAAATCAGGGTAAAAAATAATTATTTTATCAACAAAAAAATTATCAACAGATTGTTGTTAATTTGTTATTTTATTATTTTTCAGTATAATACAACTTATTAACTTTCGTTGAGATGTTGATCAAAAAAGTAAATTGTTAAATAAAAATTTCGTTGTAAAATAAAATCAACAAAATCAACACCTATCAATATAAAAAACAAAAATTTTTAAAAATTTATTATTATTATGAATTCTAAAATTCATATTGGAAATAATAATGTAGGCAAAAACCACAAAGTTATTGAAGAAATAAACAAGCTAAGGAAGGAAAAAAATGTAATCATCCTGGCTCACTTTTATCAGGTACCAGAAATACAGGACTTGGCTGATTTTGTCGGTGACAGTCTCGGTTTATCGCAAGAAGCTTTTAATACAAATGCCGATATCATTGTTTTTGCTGGTGTTCATTTTATGGCTGAAACAGCTAAAATTCTAAACCCTGTAAAAAAAGTACTGTTGCCTGATCTGAAAGCCGGTTGTTCTCTTGCTGATTCCTGTCCGGCAGATGAATTTATAAAATTCAAGGAAAAACATCCCGATCATATTGTAATATCATATATCAATTGTTCGGCTGAAGTAAAAGCGCTTTCAGATATCATTTGTACTTCGAGCAATGCAGTAAAAATAGTTGAATTGCTTCCAAAAAATGAAAAAATCATTTTTGCTCCGGATAAAAATCTGGGAGGTTATGTGAATATGATTACGGGAAGGAATATGGTTTTATGGGAAGGAAGCTGTGAAGTACATGATATCATTAAAACAGAAGCAATAATAAATCTGAAAACAGATCATCCGGATGCAAAGTTGATAGCCCACCCCGAATGTAAAGCTATAATCCTTCAGATGGCTGATTTCATCGGATCTACCACGGCGCTGTTGAATTTTACCCAAAAAGACCCTGCGAAAGAATTCATTGTTGCCACCGAAACAGGCATCCTTCACCAGATGCAAAAATCATCACCAGATAAAAAATTTTATATTGTCCCTACTGACGAAACCTGTTCATGTAATGATTGTCCTTACATGAAACAGAATACATTGCCGAAATTACTAAATTGCCTGAAAAAAGAATCACCAGAAATCAAATTAACTGACGAATTGATGAATAAAGCCAGAAAGCCGATACTTCGTATGCTTGAATTGTCAAAATAAGTATTTCCAAATGCGAAAGATCAAAAACAACTTCAAATTTCTAATAATTCTTAATTTTTCATTTTTAATTTTTCCGGCTTCCTTTTCCCAGGATACTGCAACGATCCAGAACGGATATCAGAAGTTTTATTACAAGAGTGGGGTCATTTCCAGTGAAGGAATAATGAAAAACGGTCAGCCTGACGGTTACTGGAAATCCTATTATGAAAATGGAAAATTAAAATCGGAAGGAAACCGGAAAAATTTTGAACTCGACAGTCTCTGGGTCTTTTATAATGAAAAAGAACAACGAATCCTTGATGTTCGTTACAGGGATGGAAAGAAAAATGGGATCAAAACCACCTACCTCGAAAAAGAAATGATCCGGGAGATGTTTAAAAATGACATCAAGGACGGATATACCTCATATTATTATCCTGATGGTAAACTGAAAATGGAAATTCCTTTTGTGAATGGTTTGGAACAGGGACTAGCCAAAGAATATTCAACAGACGGAAACATCATCACGCTCATCGAATACAAACGGGGTTTTGTAATCGACCGGCTAAAGATCAACCGGAGGGACCATAATAATCTGAAACAAGGACGATGGTACACATTTTATGGGAATGGAAACATCCATGTGGTAGGAAATTACCAGGATGACCTGAAAGAGGGATATTTTAAAGAATATACAGAAAACGGCGACCTGATCAGTGTGGATAAATATGTGAAGGATGTGAAACAAGCAGAAGCACAAGAGATCCGTAAGCTGGATATACAAAATGAATATTATCCCGACGGCAAAATCAAGGCTAGCGGAACTTACCGCAACGGGACACCAGAAGGAATTTACCGTGAATACAGTACTATGGGACAAATTATCCGGTCACTGGTTTATGATATGGGAACCATTATCGGGGAGGGAATTGTGAAAGAAGATGGCGATCGCGATGGGAACTGGAAGGACTTTTATCCTGATGGCAAAATCAAAGCTGAAGGCGATTACAAGAACGGAAAGCAAATAGGCGAATGGAAATTCTATTATCCTGGGGGAAAACTGGAGCAAGATGGAAAATTTACAAATTCGGGAAAATTCCAGGGAACCTGGAAATGGTATTATGAATCGGGGCAGCTGATGCGGGAAGAAGAATACAATAATGGATTGAAAGACGGGATGCATACTGAATACGACGAAAATGGCAAAATCATAGAAGAAGGCGAATACATTGCGGACATGGAAAATGGGCCCTGGTTTACAACCATCGGGGATTACCTAGAACGTGGCACATACAGGGATGGATTGAAAAACGGAAAATGGGTCAGCTATCAACTGATTTCAACCAATGTGAAAACAGACAGTATCCTTTCGTTTTCGGGTAGTTTTGTAGAGGACAATCCTGACGGAAAACATATCTATTACTGGGATAATGGAAAGGTTAAAGATGAAGGTTTTTACCTGATGGGAAAAAAAGAAGGCGACTGGATCAAATACGAATATGACGGAACTCCATTCCTTGTGATCACTTACAAGAACGGCATGGAAACGAAATATGACGGAGTAAAGATTAGACCACCAATTGAGTCAGGAGATCAATAATAAGCAAAGAAAATAATGGACAAGTACAAAAAACCTGCAGATAACCGGAAAAGAAAACAAACACCGGATTTCCAGAAAGAAAAATCATCAGAAACACGACCTTTCTATTCCGGGAGAATAGATGAGGATGAATGGAAAAAAAAATTACATCCCGGCGAATCCACCGAAAGTAATCTGATCCGGTTGAATCGGTATATTGCCAATGCGGGCATCTGTTCCCGTCGTGAAGCGGATAAACTGATCCAGGCCGGCGCCGTGCAGGTAAACGGGAAGGTTGTAACGAAACTAGGAACAAAAGTATCGAGGACCGATAAAGTCTCTTATGGCGACCAGGCGCTTTCACGTGAAAAACACCGGTATGTACTGCTGAATAAACCTAAAGGCTTTATCACGACAACCGATGACCCGGAAAACCGGAAAACCGTAATGAATCTGATCGCACGCGCCTGTAAAGAACGCATTTACCCGGTTGGACGGCTTGACCGGAATACAACAGGACTTCTTTTGTTCACAAATGATGGAGAAATTGCAAAACGGCTGTCGCACCCGAGGTATGGGATCAAGAAGATCTATCATGTTGGCCTCGACAAGAATATTTCTGTAGCTGATATGAAGAATATCCTTGCGGGAGTAGAGTTGGAAGATGGACTCGTAAAAGCAGATGCCATAGAGTTTGTAGGTGACGGGAAAGACAAAAAAGAAATCGGCCTTGAACTTCATACGGGACAGAACCGCGTGGTGAGAAGGATCTTTGAGAAGCTCGGTTACAAAGTGGTAAAACTCGACCGAGTTTATTATGCAGGTCTAACCAAGAAAAATCTACCCCGTGGGGAATGGAGATTCCTCGAAGAGAAAGAGCTCAATATGCTCAAGATGATCGGATCATAGAATGATGTTTTAATAGTTTTTACTTATGGTTAAAGGATTTGTTTTTGCGTCACTATTTTTTCTCGTCCAATGTTGTTTTGCATCCGTTGATCCCATGATGGATCTGATCCGTACAGCAGGCGATGCAACCGTATATCCCAGCGACAACCTTCTTGTTGTTTTCGACAGCACACGGGTGGATGTTAAGGAATCAGGATTAAGCTATGTCTGGTCCCATACTTTGACTAAAGTACTGAATGCCAAAGGCGCCATCGACCTGAACGTGGTAAAATTCGGTTACGATCCGTTGTCGGCCTATGTTGATATCAAAAAAGTAGTGATTTATAAAAATGATGGAACCATCCGCAATCTTGACCTGAAGAATGTGCTGGATTACCCTGCTCCAGCGAGGATGATCTATTGGGGAGCAAGGGAAAAGATGATAGAGGTAGGAAGACTGGATCCCGGTGATGCCCTTGAGGTGGTTGAATTCAAAAAAGGGTTCACCTATGCCTTGCTGGAACTGGGAGAAAATGATGACAGTAAATATATTCCCCCTATGAAGGGCCATTATTATGACATTGTCGAATTCTGGAGCGGGAACCCGGTAAAAGTGAAAATTTACGAAATTGATATTCCAAAAGACAAACCGTTGCAATATCAGGTTTACAATGGTGAAGTGCAGTCATCGGCTTTATTCAGGGAAGATAAAAACGTGTATACATTTACCAAAAAAAATATTATTCCATTCAAGCCCGAGCCCCATGGTGTGGCAACATCAGATGTGGCAACCAAGCTGCTCCTTTCAACCAGTCCCGATTGGTTCGCAAAATCCCGCTGGTTCTACAAAGTGAATGAAGATTTTGGCAGTTTTGATGATACTCCCGAAATCCAGACAAAAGTGAACAACATCCTAAAAAATGCAAAAAACGAAATGGATTCCATCTCCCTTTTGACCCATTGGGTAGCCGATGAGATTCGCTATTCGGGGATCTCCATGGGTTGCGGCGAAGGATATACACTGCACAAAGGAGCAATGACCTTTAACGATCGTTGCGGTGTTTGCAAGGATAAAGCTGGTATGCTGATCACCATGCTGCGTGCGGCCGGATTCAAATCATACCCCGCCATGACCATGGCCGGTTCGAGGATCGATTACATCCCTGCCGATCAGTTCAACCACAGTGTGACCATTGTAAAACTAAAAGACGGAAAATATCACCTGCTGGATCCAACCTGGGTTCCCTTTGTCAGGGAATTATGGTCGAGCGCCGAACAGCAACAACAATACCTAATGGGTGTTCCCGAAGGCGCTGATCTGGCAACTACACCACTTTCAGCTCCGGAAAATCATTTTCTGAAAATCGACGGAAGATCGTCTTTATCTGCAGACGGAACCATGACAGGGACACTGACAATCACTGCAGAAGGCCAGAGTGATGCCGTAATCCGCGGAATGTTCCGTAATTACAACAAAACACAATGGAACCAAAATGTGGAAAAAGAAATCCTGAAAATATCGCCGCTGGCTGAAGTTACAAGTATTGAGTGCACTGATCCTATAGATTACAAATCCGGTCCAATCCATATCGTTGTTAAATATAAAATCCCAGAATATGCATTTGTCGCCAGTGACCAGGTTCTTTTTACACCGGTGACAGCCTCAAATGTTTTTAAAAATTACCAACCGCAACTTTTTTTTGAAACCTGGATAAAAGACCGGAAATATCCCTTCCGCGATCGTTGTTCACGGTTGGTAGAACTCAGTGAATCCATCCAGCTTCCGGGAAATTTAAAAAGTGAGTACCTACCTGTAGTAAAAAATAATAAAGGCGATATTTGTTCATTCCATGGCGGATATGATTGGAAAGATCATACACTGATATTGAACGCAAAGATCGTACTCGGAAAACGCATCTACGACGCGAAAGACTGGCCGGAATTCCGTGATGCCGTTATTTCACAGACTTCTTTTGCAAATGATCCCGTTGTTTTTCGCGTTCAAAACTAATTCTATCTCCAAAGATATTAAACATGAAAAAATATATCTGCACCTTCCTTACCTTCATCCTTTTTCTTCCATCCTCCATCCTCCTGTATTCCCAGGATGAAAACTATGATGCCGTTTACCTGCAATTAAGGAAAGAATACACGTTCAATCCCGATGGCAGCATTGATTATCGGTACATGAAAAAACAGAGACTACAAACATACAGGTCATTTCATAATCTTTATGGAGAAACCTTCATTGTTTACAACCCGGATTTTCAAACCCTGAAGATAAATGAAGCCTATATAATTATGGCTGATGGCAAAAAAAATCCTTCTCCTGCAAATGCCTTTAATGAAGTCCTTCCCGGGTTTGCCGCTAATGCTCCTGCTTACAATAAACTACGCGAGATGGTGATCACACATGCAGGAACCGAGCGGAATGCCATTCTGAACCTTGATTACGTGTTGCATTCAAAAAAAGGATTCTATCCGTGTTTGATGGGAAATGAATTACTATGTGAGGTAGAACCAGTAAAAGAACTAACATTTATTATCCGGGTTCCTTCAGAAAATAAACTAAATTATTCGATCCTGAATAGCTCGGCAAAACCAGTTATTAGCAAAGAAGCCGATTTACAAGTTTACACCTGGACATTTATAAATATCCAGGCGATCTCTACCGAAGACTTTCAAAAAAGCGGCAACGATCTTTATCCGAAGATCATCTTCAGTACTGCGAAAGATCGTTTATCCCTGTACAAGGAATTCCAGAAACAGGCTGCATTTTCTTATATTTTAAATACTGACATGAAGGATGCAGTTTCAACAATATCCGCAGAAAACAATGAAAAAATAGACATCCTGATAAAACTTCAGGATAAAGTAATTAACGAATTCCGATTATACCCTGTACCAATAAAGAATACCGGGTTTACTTGCAGGACCCCTCAGGAAACATGGAACAGCAATGGAGGAACAACCGTTGAAAAAGCGATACTTCTCACAGCTTTGCTCAAAGAAGCCAACATAAAAGCAAATCCTGTATTCATGATCAGGAACAGCTTATATGATGAAACCATTGGATCAATGATGGATATTGAAGATATTCTGGTGAAGGCCGAATTACCCGGCAACGGGCCTGTCTACTTGTCAGTAACTACTATGAATCCCCAGAACCTATTATTTTGTTATACGGAAAGAGTTTTTGTTGAATTAGATCATAATGATGCCGGAATTGAAAATATCCACATTGAAAAATCACCATCATTAAAAAATAAGATCAACCTGGCCGGAACTTTTACGGTGAATGAGAAAAATCAATTATCGGGAGAAGTTTCCTTTATGGAAAATAACGGAATAAATCCTTACCTAATGCTACTCCGCGACAAGAACAAGGCAAAATCCCTTATTGGCGGCGGATTATCCGCTTCCGACCTGAAAGATCCCATCATTACAAAAACAGGAATGGATCAATCTTCAGTCGTGATCGCCGTTCAGAAAGATAAACCCTTTCGCAACGATTCAGATTATTATTTTCTCCAGTTACCGCTACTGACCAATGGCATTGAAAGCCTTGGCATCCACCTTTTACCCAAAGACCGTACCACACCACTGGAAATATCATCTATCATAGAAGAAACCAATGACTTTACTTATGTATTACCGGATAAAATGAAGCCCTTCATCGCGAATGAAAAAAAGGAAATCAAGAACAACATCGGCGCATTCTCTTTTGAAGTAAAAACCGAAGGCCCAAAAATCATTATTCATAAATCCCTGAAATTAGAAAAACATCTGATCCAACCGGAGGAATATACAAATTTCAAGACCTTATTGGATCACTGGAATGCCAATCGGTATCGGGAGGTGGTGTTTAAGAAAACAGAATGAAAATAAACAATGTAAAACACAAACAAACAATTAAGCCAGTAAGTTTTTTATTCAGTAATTACTACTTTTCCAGTAGCAATTATTTTATTGTCTTGGGTTATATTAACAAAGTAAATTCCACTTGTTAAATTACCTCTGGCTATTTGCATTTTGCTTCCGGCAATATGATTTATCGTTCTTAGTTTTTGACCAAACTGATCGTAAATATTCATTTCAGCATTATTCAACATGGGGTTGAATATGATTGTTGCTGTTGTGATGAACGGATCAGGATAAATAATCATATGTTGATCGTATATAGTACCATTTATTGAAATAGGAGTTCTGGTACTTTCTAATTTAGCTACAAAGAGATCAATGGTTCCTGAACCGGAATTTGTCAATGTTGTTTCTCCAAAAGTAAGAAAAGGACTGGTAAAATATCCGCCTGCAAACAAATTTCCCTCAGGATCAGTACAAATAGAATATCCCGCATCATCATTACTGCCACCAATACCTGTTGCCCAAACAACATCTCCCGATGAAGTATATTCTACGATATAAAAATTACGGTTTGGGGCAGCATTATTTATCAGGGTGGTTGAACCAATTGTGATGGAATCGCTTTGATAAGGCCCTGTTAAAAATATATTTCCGAAGCAGTCGGCACTGATAGAATAAGTAGCATCACTACTAGTGCTGTTTTTTGAACTGTTTGCCCAAATCACATTACCGGAAGCGTCATACTTAACAAGACAAAAATCGGAATAAGGTGGACCGGTATTCGTTAATGTTATCGTGTCAAAAGTAATGGAGGTACTCCGGAAACTTCCCCCTATAAAAACATTTCCTGCATTGTCAGCAGATACAGACGATCCATAATCACTATCACTGCCTCCTGCACGTTTAGCCCAAAGAACATTACCTGCAGAATCATATTTTGCTATAAAAATATCACTGGTTCCGGGATTGGAATTTGTCAGTGTTGTTCCCCCAAAAGTCAGAACAGAACTGAAAAAATAACCACCTGCAACCAAATTTCCATCCGCATCCGTACTGATAGAATTTACCGCATCATCATCATAGCCCCCGATACCTTTCACCCAAATGACATCACCGGATGAATTATATTTTACAATGTAAGAATCCCGGTTTGGAGCACCGTAATTTATCAAAGTAGTTGAACCAATTGTGATATAATCACTTTGATAAGGACCTGTTAAATATACATTTCCATATTTGTCAGTACAGACGGAATAAGTAGCATCACTACTGAAACTATTTTTTGAACTGTTTACCCATAACACCTTGCCGGAAGCGTCAAATTTGACAAGAACAAAATCAGAATAAGGAGGACCGGCGTTCGTCAATGTTATCGTGTCAAAAGTAATGGATGTACTCCGAAAACTTCCCCCAACATAAACATTTCCTAAAGTGTCAACCGCTACGGACGATCCATATTCACTGTCATCGCCACCGAAACTTCTTGCCCAAAATACATTACCGGAAGCATCATATTTTACAATGAACATATCATATGTTCCCGAACCGGAGTTAATTAATGTAATTGGGCCAAAGTGTATTAAATCACTTGAAAAAGATCCAACTGCATAAACATTGCCACGTACATCAGTGGTAACTGATTTTACCAGATCATCGCTGCTTGCGCCCGAACTATTGGCCCAGAGCCAATTTGGAGACTGTGCATTTGCTAGATTGCAAATCAGGATAAACAAGAAAAGTAATTTAGTTTTCATGGTACTGGATTTTTCAGTATTACAGCAAAACCTCTCCCCGTGCAATGATAATTATATAAGAAGAAAACAAATATAATAAAGAAAGCATTACTATTAATTAATGAATATATTTTTTTATTTTCTCCGAGACCAGCACTCAGCCCTGTGCCGTGTTGTAATAAGGATTTTCCTTGATAAAAACGACATATGACTCTCAATCTCACCTAAAAATGGCTTAAATCCTGGTGAATTGAATCGAGGCTTTTCATATCAGTTTCCCGGATGGTAAACCCGACTTCTGCATTTTCAGCAATCCGGTTGGGGTGGGTTGATTTGGGAAGGGGAAGCAAGTCTTTCTGCAAAAGATAACGGATACAAACCTGGGCAGGAGATGCGCCGTATTGCTTTGCCACCTCCCGGATAGCTTCGATTTTCAGGATGCCTCCCGTGGCAAGAGGGGAATAAGCTTCCACCAGGATGTTCCGCTGCCGGCAATATTCCGTAAGCCCATCCTGCAAATGACCGATATATATTGCAATCTGGTTGACCATCGGGACAATCTCGCAATTTTCGATGATAGCATTGATATCAGTTACACTGAAATTGGAAACACCAATAGCCCGGACCTTCCCCTCCCGGTATAATTCTTCCATAACTTTCCAGGAAGCAATGTTGCCCTCGGTGCAATCCCGGCCTTTATCATTCCAAGGCCAGGGGGCATGGATCAGGAACAGATCGAGATAAGAGAACCCCAGGTTACGCATCGTCTTTTCAAATGAGGCTCGAGCTTCCTTAAATCCTTTTATCTCAGCGGGTAATTTGCTAGTGACGAACACCTCTTCCCGCTTCAGCTTCGAATCCCGGACAGCTCTTCCCACATTTTCTTCATTGCCATAGGCCCTGGCGGTATCAATGTGACGGTAGCCTGTTTTCAATGCAAACGAAACGGCATCATATACAGCAGCATTGCTGATCTGCCAGGTTCCAAAACCAATCTTCGGAATCTTTACGCCATTATATAACGTGTAGTTCTCACTCAATAATGACATAATTCCAAAATTTTGAACTTCATGATAATTGAATTCGGAACTCAGAGGTCAGAGGTCTGAAATCGGAAATCCGATCTCGGATTCCTGACCTCCATTCATCATCTTCCATACTCCATCCTCACTTAATTATTGTTCTCCCCAAAGCCTTACCTTGTATACGACTCCGGATCTCTTCCAGTTTTTTCTGCTGAATGAGGCATTTCGTGATCTCTTCAATATCTTCTTTTGCCGACTTTAGTTCCTTAAGCTTTTTCTGGTTATCGGCGATCATACGTTCAATTTTTTTGGCCTTGAAAGCATACAAGGCTGGGTAAATGGAATCCAATAAACGGTCGATTTCAGGCTGAATATAAATACGATTTTTTTCCCAGTGATGGCTGAGTTCATAAGGGAGAATAATAAGGTCGATAGCAAGAGTTGCCAGGATAGGATCGATATGATGAAGAAAATAATCCCTATCGGGGAAGACGCCTTTTTGCTGAAGTTCGGCCATTTCGCTGAAGATCTGTCGGCACACAGGTTCTTCAAACGGGATCTCGTCCCGGAGCAAATCCTGGATGATGAGGTCGGCGACTTTCAATTGGGTTTCTTCCTCTGGTTCGTCCCCGTTTTTTTGCTTCAGGGTGATGGATTCGTCACCGAATTGCAACAACAACCGTATGATCTCTTTTTCCTGGGATTCGCTTGAGTCAAGGTCATATTCTATCTGGGGCGCGGCAGTTTCTGTTTCTTCCGGTTCCAGGTAAAAGTGCTGTCCTTCTTCCTGCAGTTTTTTTGAGAATTTTTTTCGCAGGATCTTATTAATCTCATTCACCAGTGTTTGTTCAGGAACTGCCAGGAGCGAAGAACATTCCCGGGTGAAAAAAGTACGGGTAATGCCATCCGGGATAATGGCGATCGTATTTACGATTTCTTTTACCAGTCCGGCTTTTTTAACCGGATCACCGGCTGTTTCCTTGAGCAGAAGCCGGGTCTTGAAAAGGATAAAATTAACGGAATTTTTTGCGATGAACTCTTCCACTTCCGCGGACCGGTGTTTCCGGGCAAAGGAATCCGGATCTTCTTTTTCGGGAAAGAGAACAATCCTAACATTCATTCCCTGTTCCAGAATCATATCGATACCTCTCAATGAAGCTTTAATACCCGCAGGATCTCCGTCATAAAGAATAGTAATATTCGGGGTATATCGTTGAATTAACCTTATCTGGTCGTTGGTGAGGGAAGTGCCCGAAGACGCTACAACATTTTCGATACCGGCCTGGTGCAGGGAAATTACATCAGTATATCCTTCCACGAGGTAGCAATTGTTTTTTACAACCATTGCATTCCGTGCGAAATACAAGCCGTAAAGCGAT
>JBEKST010000071.1:0-12002 GCA_049516815.1 Bacteroidales bacterium
GATTTGAATCGATTTTATCTTTCTTCCTGCAGGAGGAAACCGAAATTAACGTAAAAATAATAAGTAAAATTAGACTAAATCTGCTAACTTTGCTGAACATCCTAAGCATATTTTAATGCAAATGTAGAAAAATTCCAGGGTATAGACCTATAACGGAGAAAGCCTTGATTATTGTATTTTTGCATTTCAGAATTTAGCAGGAATAGCTGACAATGATAAGAAAATACATTGAACATGAGTTATATCCATTTTGATAGAGCCCAACTGGTAAATCTTGAATATTCTCTCTCGCGTGAATTATTGCGTTCCAACCGAGCCGGATCTTATGCCAGTTCTACCATTATTCATTGCAATACCCGGAAATACCATGGGCTGCTTGTGACTCCCCAGCCCGGGATCGACAATGAAAATCACGTACTTTTATCCTGTCTCGATGAAACTGTAATCCAGCGGGAAGTCGAATTCAACATGGGGATCCATAAATATCCTGGAGGAAACTTCTATCCGAAAGGTCATAAGTACATCCTTGATTTTACTATCGATCCGATTCCCAAGATCTCCTATGGTGTAGGGGGTGTTGTGTTAACCAAAGAGATGATCCTGACTTCATCAGAAGACCGGATGATCATCAAATATACGTTGAAAGATGCCCATTCCCCGACGAAGATCAGGCTCAGGCCCTTTCTTGCTTTCCGCAATGTTCACCAGGTAAAACGGGAAAATATCTTTGCCGATAAAAAATACGAGCATGTTCCGAACGGAATCAAGGTCAGGATGTATTACGGATATACCGACCTGTTCCTTCAGCTTTCGAAACCTGCTGAATATATCCATGTTCCGGATTGGTATTACAACATTGAGTACCAGGAGGAAATGGAAAGAGGATACGAATACCAGGAAGATCTTTATGTGCCGGGATATTTCGAATTGGAGATAAAGAAAGGCGAAAGCATCTATTTTGTGGCCGGTACGAAAGAGATACCGGTTGCCTCTATAAAAAGAGCTTATCACGCTGAGCATGAAAAGCGTGTTCCAAGGAATAATTTTGAGAATTGCCTGAAAAATGCCGCGGAGCAGTTTATTGTAAAAAGAGGTAATAGAACAGAGATCATCGCCGGGTTTCCCTGGTTTGGCAGGTGGGGAAGGGATACCTTCATTGCACTTCCCGGGCTGACCCTTGTGAACAAAGATTTTACCACCTGCAAGAATGTGATTGATACCATGATTGCCGACCTGAACGGGCCTTTATTTCCCAATATCGGTTCCGGTAATCAATCTGCTTATAATTCTGTGGATGCACCGCTCTGGTTTTTCTGGGCACTGCAACAGTATGCCGAATTTACCAAGAGCAAATTTACCATCTGGAAGGAATATGGCCGGAAAATGAAGCTGATCCTAGAAGGTTACAGGGCAGGTACTGAGTTCAACATCCGGATGAACGAAAATGGGCTTATCTCCGCCGGAGAACCCGGGAAAGCCTTGACCTGGATGGATGCCATAGTCCATGGAAAACCAGTGACTCCGCGTATCGGGATGCCGGTGGAGATCAATGCACTTTGGTATAACGCGGTTTGTTTCAGCCTGGAAGTTGCAGATCTCGCAAATGATACGGCTTTTATCAATGACTGGAAGTCCATAACAGAAATGATCCCTATTTCTTTCTTGGAAACCTTCTGGAATGCAGACAAAGGATATCTTGCCGATTTTGTCGACGGTAAATACAAGGACTGGACAGTGCGGCCGAATATGGTTTTTGCCACATCGCTTCCTTATTCCCCGATTGATGAAGAAAAGAAGGAAAAGGTCCTGGTTGTTCTGAAGAGAGAATTACTCACCATTCGTGGGTTAAGAACACTGACACCAAAACATCCGGGGTATAAAAGTATTTGTTCAGGCGACCAGGCGGAACGTGACCTGGCATACCACCAGGGAACAGTATGGCCATGGCTTTTGGGCCATTTTGCAGAAGGTTACCTGAAACTTTACGGCAATTCAGGCGTTTCTTTTATTCAATCACTTTACAATGGATTTGAGCCGGTAATGACTGAACATGGGATCGGAACGATCTCTGAGATCTACGATGGCGATCCGCCCCATGCCGCCAGGGGTGCTATTTCCCAGGCATGGAGCGTAGCCGAGCTGTTAAGGATAAAATGGATGTTGAAGGAGTACAATAAATGATGATAGAGGATGGAGGATGGAGAATGGATCCAGCATCCAGGATCCAGCATCTGTTAATTAAGAATTTGATTATAAAATATAAACACGAATTATGAGAGTACTAATGTTTGGATGGGAATTTCCGCCGCATATAACCGGCGGCCTTGGTACAGCATGCTTCGGGCTGGTAAAAGGCCTTGGAAAATTGGGTGTGGACGTGATCTTCGTAGTTCCCAAAGCCTATGGAGATGAGGAAAAGGATGGTTTCCGGCTGGTCAATGCCAGTGATATGGTGTTGGATTTTTCCAAGACCATTTATCAGGAACACTGGAACCGGATCAAATTCATGGAGATCGGATCGAACCTGATTCCTTATGTGGGCCCGGAAGAGTTTGAAAAAATGATCCAGGAGGATACGGTGAAACGTTCACAGGAAACCCAAACAGTATTTTCTGAACGATACCAGTTTTCCGGGAAATATGGCCATAAACTCATGGAAGAAGTCTCCAGGTATGCGATCGTTGCTTCTGTGATTGCTCAGCAAACAACTTATGATGTCATTCATGCGCATGACTGGCTGACCTATGCTGCAGGAATTGCTGCCAAGAAAATAAGCGGAAAACCACTTATCGTGCATGTTCATGCCACCGAGTTCGACCGTTCGGGTGAAAATGTCAACCAGACGGTATATGAACTTGAACGCCAGGGGATGGAAGAGGCTGACCTCGTGATAACGGTGAGCAATCTTACGCGGCAGATCGTCATTGAACGGTATGGAATTAACCCCGAAAAGGTAATCACGGTCTACAATGCCGTTGAGCCACCTGAACACCCCGAAACAAGTGAAGTTAAAAAGCATGTTCGGGAGAAGGTGGTTACTTTCCTCGGTCGCGTTACTTTTCAAAAAGGGCCGGATTACTTCATTGAAGCAGCGAACAAGATACTCAAGAAGGACCCTAATGTACGTTTCGTGATGGCAGGCTCAGGCGACCTCCTGAACAAGATGATACGTCGTGCTGCTCAACTTCACATTGGGACAAAATTCCATTTCACGGGCTTTCTCAGTGGTACTGAAGTGGACACCATGTTTGCCATGAGCGATGTATATGTGATGCCGTCGGTTTCTGAACCCTTCGGGATATCGCCTTTGGAAGCCATGCGTTCAAATGTGCCGGTTGTCATTTCTAAACAATCCGGAGTCTCGGAAGTACTGAAACATGCTCTGAAAGTTGATTTTTGGGATATTGATGCACTTGCAGATGCGATCTACGGGTTGCTGCATTATGAAGGTTTGAAAAAGATGTTCCTCAAATACGGGAAAGACGAAGTGGACAACCTGAAATGGGATAATGCAGCGGCCAAGGTATTGGAGGTGTATAACCGGGCACAAAAGTTATGAAAAAAATTGAACATTCATGTTCTGATATATTGATGCTGGATGCTGGATACTGGATGCTGGATAAAAAAATAAACATAATTAAATATACGTAACCATCATCAAGCATCCAGCATCCAGCATCATTACATAAATAATAACAACTAATAGTACAAAATATATGAGATCCATCTGCTTATACTTCCAGGTTCACCAGCCATTCAGGTTAAGGACCTACCGGTTTTTTAATATTGGAGATGATCATCACTATTATGATGACTACCAGAACCGTCAAATAATCAAGAGGGTTGCTGAGAAATGCTATCTACCTGCAAATAAAATGATACTGGATCTGATCAGGGAGTATGGAAGTGCATTTAAGGTCAGTTTTTCGATCTCCGGAACTGCCCTGGAGCAGCTTCAGCAATATGCCCCGGAAGTGATACAGGGATTCCGCCAGCTTGCCAAAACCGGCTGTGTAGAATTTCTTGCCGAAACCTATCCTCATTCACTTGCATCGATAGGAAACCGTGAAGAGTTTATACGACAGGTAAAGCGACACTCCGACACCATTGAATCTCTATTCGGCAAAACCCCGCGTACTTTCCGTAATTCCGAACTCATATACTCTGATAGAATAGGCGAGATGGTAGCCGATATGGGATTCACGACCCTTATCACTGAAGGTGCAAAGCATATCCTGGGTTGGAAAAGCTCGAATTACATGTATTGTAGTGCAAGAACCCCGAAGCTGAAGTTGTTGCTCCGGAATTTCAGGTTGAGTGATGATATCGCATTCCGCTTTTCCACCCATACATGGCCGGAATGGCCGCTGACAACCGAGAAATTTACCGGCTGGCTGAATAAGATAGAGCCACGCGAAGAGGTAGTCAATATTTTTATCGATTATGAAACAATCGGCGAACGGCAATGGAAAGAAACCGGGATCTTTGATTTCTTCACGGCATTGCCGAAAGTCGTACTTTCAAAATCCAATTTCCGGTTTTCAACGCCATCTGAACTTACCAATATACTTCAGCCGGTTGCACAATTGCATGTGCCTCACCCGATTTCGTGGGCCGATGAAGAACGTGACCTTACCTCCTGGCTTGGCAATGAACTGCAGGATGAGGCTTTTTCGAAATTGTATGCCCTGAACGGACCTATCCAAACCCTTGATGATCCTGCAATTGAAAGAGACTGGCAGTATCTTCAGACCTCGGACCATTTTTATTATATGTGCACCAAATGGTTCTCGGATGGAACAGTTCATAAATATTTCAACCCTTATCCTTCTCCTTATGAAGCTTTCATCAATTACATGAATGTGGTTTCCGATTTTACCATACGGGTGGAAGAAGCGATAGCAAAGAAAAGTGCATCGATTTCAAAACCAAAAATCAAACTGCCAAAAGAGACTGAAAAAGCGCCAAAACCTGTGCGTAAAGTTCCGCGCATTACCAGAGGAAAACTGATCGAAGAAGAACATGTTCAAAAAGTTCCCACAATCAGGGCTGCAAAAGTCAAGGCAGAAAATGTCCGAAAGACGCCAGTGAAAACAACCAGGGAAAAAAAAGTTGAAAAACCTTTTAAATCTCTGAATTTTGATGATATCATCACCTTGTCGGACAGCAAGATCAAGAAAATGATAAAGAACCTTGAAATTGAAACTGTTTCGGCCGCCATGAAGGGAGCAAACAAAGACCTCCGTGAAAAAGTAGAAAAAAATCTTGGTAAACGTGCACTTAAAACCTATAAAGATTTGTTACAACAGATTAAAACCATAAGTGAATCTGAGATAAAAAAATCCAGAAAACTCATCGAAAAACAAATCAAGTTACTTACTAAATAATCTGACTAATGACCGGAATGAAAGACGATCCCAAGACGACACCAGGATTTCTATTTGAGACCAGTTGGGAAGTTTGCAACAAAGTTGGCGGGATCTACACTGTTATTTCTACCAAAGCACTATCCCTGGTAAATGAATATCACGATAACTACATACTGATCGGCCCTGATGTATGGAAAGAAACCCATGAGAACCCCGAATTCCAGGAGGATAAGTTCCTTCATAAAACCTGGATGCAGAAGGCAGAAAGCGAAGGCCTGAAGATCAAAGTCGGACGGTGGAACATTCCCTGTCAACCGGTGGTAGTGCTGATCGATTTCACAACCTTTTTCTCTCAGAAAGATAAAATCTTCGCATGGCTATGGGAGACTTACAAACTGGATTCGCTATCAGGAGGATGGGATTATATGGAACCGGCTCTGTTTGGTTATGCCGCAGCCAAGGTAATCGAAAGTTTCTATAATTATTATGTTTCTTTCCATGATAACATTGTTGCCCAATTCCATGAATGGATGACCGGGGTTGGGGTGTTGTACCTCAGGAATAAAGTCCCACAGGTCGGCACCGTATTTACTACCCATGCAACAGTTGTCGGGCGCACCATTGCAGGCCATGGCCTTCCGCTCTACCGTGACATGGACACTTATAACGGGGATGGCATGGCCAATCAGTTTGGAATCACCTCAAAACAATCCCTGGAAAAACTTTCGGCTATTACGGCAGACACTTTTACGACCGTCAGCCAGATCACAAATAATGAATGCAAGCAATTTCTCGGAAAGGAAACCGATATCCTGACCCCGAATGGATTTGATGACACATTTGTTCCTGCCCATGAGGAATATTTCACCAAACGTGCCAAAGCAAGGGAAAAGCTTTTCCAGGTCGCCGAAGGCTTACTGAATCAGCCCATTTCCAAAGACAACATACTGATCATTAACAGTGGCCGGTACGAATTCCGGAATAAGGGTATTGACCTCTTTATCGATGTAATAGGAAAGCTCAATAAACAATCACGATTACAACGGGAGATCATTGCTTTTCTTACCATTCCTGCCTACCAGTTCGGGCCCAGGCCGGAAGTGCTGGAACGAATGGAGAAAAGAGATTTCAGCAACCCGTTAACCGGTGAATTTCTGACACATGGCCTCCATGAACCTGAGAATGATGCGATCCTACAGCGGATCAAAAAAAATGACCTGCATAATGCTCCCGGGGATAAAGTGAAAGTGATCTTCGTTCCGGCCTATCTGAACGGAAACGATGGCATTTTCAACCTGGGTTATTATGATCTCCTGATAGGATTTGACGGATCAATTTTTCCTTCCTATTATGAACCCTGGGGATACACTCCACTGGAGAGCCTGGCTTTCCATATCCCCACCATCACTACTTCGCTGGCCGGATTCGGGCAATGGGTGAAAACCCTTTATCCAACAATAAAAGACAGTATAACCATCATCCCAAGAGGAGATGATAATGATGAGTTTGTCGTGGATGAGATGATCAAGGCAGTATTACAAGTGAGCAGCAAGCCCGAAAAAGAGATACTTAAGATCCGCAAGAAAGCATATGAGGTATCCCGTTCTGCCCTTTGGAAGAACCTGATCAGCTATTACCGGGACGCATATACTTTTGCCCTTGTCAAATCGGAAGAAAGATTTGAACTATACAAAGGGAAGCTGGCCCACATTAAAACCTTGCCTATCAAAGGGATTATTGAAACACGACCAGAATGGAAAAAGCTTCTTGTGCAACAAAACCTTCCGGGAAACCTGTTTCCCCTGAACCGTATTGCAAACAATTTATGGTGGACCTGGCACAGCGAAGGATACGATCTTTTTGAAATGATAAATAAAAAACGCTGGGAGGAACTGAAATACAACCCGATCCCCCTCATCGAATCCCTGAACTTCCAGGAATTGCAGGATCTAAGCAGGAGCGAAACATTTATCACTAAGCTCAACAAGGTTACTCAACGGTTCGATGATTATATGTCGAAATCAGATGCCAAACCGGCTAAACAAGTGGCATATTTCAGTATGGAGTTCGGCCTTCATGATACGATCAAGATCTATTCCGGCGGACTTGGACTTCTTGCGGGAGATTACCTGAAACAAGCCAGTGATTCCAACTATAATATAATTGGGATTGGAATTTTATATCGCTACGGATATTTTCAACAACAGATTTCCATCACAGGTGATCAGATTGCGACCTATACCCCTCAAAAATTTACGCATCTTCCGTTGCAACCGGTGCGGGATGAAAATAACAACTGGATCAAGATCACATTTGCACTTCCGGGACGGACCATGTATGCCAAGATCTGGAGGTTAGATGTGGGCAGGGTGCCATTGTTTCTCCTGGATACCGATATTGATGAAAATGTAGAAGCCGATCGGATGATCACCCACCAGCTTTATGGCGGTGACCTTGAAAATCGTCTCAGGCAGGAAATCCTTTTGGGAATCGGGGGGATCCGAATGCTTAACGTACTCGGTTTGAAACCGGATATTTACCACAGTAATGAAGGACATTCTGCATTTATCGGGATCGAAAGGCTCTGGAACATTATTCAGAACAATAAGCTGACCTTTTATCAGGCCATTGAAGTAGTTCGTGCTTCCACTTTATTTACCACACATACACCGGTTCCGGCAGGGCACGACAGGTTTACAGAGAATCTGATGCGTCGTTACCTATCCCATTACCCGGAGAGTCTGAATATTAAGTGGGAAGAATTCATGAACCTGGGGACGACGTCGGAAGTATCTACGGAAGATTTTTCCATGAGTATACTGGCTTCCAAACTTTCGCAGGAAGTCAATGCGGTAAGCAAAATTCATTGCCGTGTGACGCGGGAGATGTTTGCTGATCTTTATCCCGGTTATTATCCGCAGGAACTCCATATCGGTTATGTGACCAACGGAGTTCATTATCCAACCTGGGCTGCAAGATCATGGCAGGAACTATATCGGAAACATTTCCCTAAAGGATTTGAAGAAGATCAGTCCAATCCGGAAGTCTGGGCAAAGATCCAGGATGTTGATGAAGAAGTAATCTGGAAAATCAGGTTGGAACAGAAAAAGAAGCTGACCGATTACCTGAATGACAGGTTGTTCAAAGAAATGACGCGTCGGAATGAGAATCCGAAGCTGATTTTTAAAATGCGTGAGGCTTCCAGGAATGATGCCCTGACCATTGGGTTTGCACGGCGATTTGCGACCTATAAAAGAGCCCATCTGTTATTTTCAAACCCCGACCGGTTAACCAAGATCGTAAACAATTCCAAAATGCCTGTACGGTTCATTTTTGCAGGGAAAGCGCATCCTAGAGACAAAGCCGGCCAGGATCTGATCAAGGCGATATATGATATGTCGAAGACCCCAGAATTCCTGGGAAAGATATTTTTTGTCGAAAATTACGACATTGAACTTGCACAGTATCTTGTCAGTGGTGTTGATATCTGGCTGAATACACCTACACGTCCGCTGGAAGCATCCGGAACAAGCGGGGAGAAAGCCGTGATGAACGGTGTTGTGAATTTCAGTGTGCTCGATGGCTGGTGGGCGGAAGGTTACCGTGCGGAGGCAGGATGGGCCTTGAAGGAAGAATCCACCTATGAGGATTCCCATTTTCAGGATGAACTTGATGCCGAGACAATCTATACCATTTTGGAAGAGGAAATCATTCCTCTCTTTTATGATGTCAATTCAAAAAAGGTCCCGGAACGATGGATATCTTACATAAAAAATACTATTTCTGAAATTGCCCCTCATTTTACCATGAAACGGCAGCTGGATGATTATATTCGTCAATATTATGACCCGCTCTTTGAGCGTTCAGCGAAAATGATAGACGGGAATTTTGATCTGGCCCGGCACATGGCATCATGGAAGAGGCATGTTACACGGGAATGGGATAATATTAACGTTGTTTCCCTGAATCTTCCCGATTCAACTCAGAAACCCCTGATACTTGGGGAATCTTTCCAGGCAGAAATCGTTCTGAACCTTGCAGAACTTTCTCCTGAAGATATAGGGATCGAGATCCTTTTCGGAAAGAAAGTGAACGATGAGGTCAAAGAACCCATTTTTATAAAAGAAATGTTGTTAACCAAAGCCGATCGCAATATTGCCACCTATACATGTGATATCCCGTTCAACCAGGCCGGGGTTTATGATTTTACCCTCAGGCTTTTCCCGAAAAATCCCAATCTTCCTCACCGCCAGGATTTCAGTATCGTGAAGTGGATATGAATAAACGGGAGATTTGAAATATTTTTATCTTTGCGGAAATTAACTGAATGGAAATGAAACTCCTTGACGGAAAAGTAGTGCTGATCACCGGCGCAAACCGGGGAATCGGGAAAAGCATTGCCCTGAAATATGCGTCTCATGGCGCACATATTGCATTCTCCGATATTGCATACAATGACGATTCGAAGAAACTGGAAGATGAACTGAAAGCATTTGGCATTAATGCAAAAGGATATGCTTCCGATGCAAGTTCTTTTTCGGATGCCGAAAAGCTGGTAAACGATGTAATGAATGATTTCGGCAAGATCGATATACTTGTTAATAATGCCGGGATAACCCGTGATAACCTTCTATTGAGGATGGTTGAAGCTGACTGGGACCTTGTGATCAAGGTGAACCTGAAATCAGTTTTTAATTTGACGAAAGCTGTTGTGCGCATCATGATCAAACAGCGGTCGGGTTCTATTATCAATATGAGTTCTGTGGTGGGGATCGAAGGAAACGGTGGCCAGTCGAATTATTCCGCATCTAAAGCCGGGATCATTGGTTTTACCAAATCCATTGCTATGGAACTGGGATCACGCAGCATCCGCTGCAATGCGATCGCTCCTGGTTTCATTGAAACAGAAATGTCAGCCCGGCTGCCCGAAGAGATCCGGAAGGACTGGGTGGTTGATATTCCATTGAAACGTCCGGGTACACCGGATGATGTTGCGAATACCGCCCTCTTTCTTGCTTCCGACCTTTCTGATTATATCACCGGACAGGTCATCAGTGTTTGCGGGGGTCTGCATACTTAGAAACGAACAAGACATTGGGAATTGTCACCGAATATCCGTTTGGCTTTATTTTCTTCTGCCTCCTACTCGGGGTGATTTACGCTTTTTTCCTTTATTTCAGGACTGGGAAGGATGATATCGGTCGATGGCTTGTTTGGGCAATGACCGGATTCCGGTTCCTTTCCATATCGCTGATAGCATTTCTCCTTTTATCCCCGCTGATAAAAAAACAAACAGAGGTCATCCAGAAACCCCTGATCATAATGGCACAGGACAACTCACTCTCCATCCTGCTTTCAAAGGATTCGGGATTTTATCGCAATAAATACCCCAGGGACCTTCAGGAATTTACCGGGGATCTGCGCAAAAAATTTGAAGTGGCTGAACTTTCTTTCGGCGATAAGATCTCCAATGAATTACAGACAACTTTCATGGAGAAGCAGACTGATATTTCGGCTTTGTTTGACGAGGTTAATATCCGTTATGCCAACCGGAATATCGGAGCCCTGATCGTTGCCTCCGACGGAATTTTCAATAAGGGGAACAACCCGTATTACACAGCAGACAAGATCCGGTTCCCTGTATTTACGGTGGCAATGGGAGATACCAACATGCCTCGTGATCTAATCCTGAAAAAAATAATTTGCAACAAATCTGTATTCCTGGGCGATAAATTTCCAGTAGAGATACAGATCGAAGCAGATAAATGCAGCAACGAAAAGACCGATCTCCAGGTTAAGAAAGGGGAGGAGGTGCTTTATTCACAGGCCTTGCAATTTTCGGGAGAAAAGGATTTCCGCAAGATCGAGGTAATGCTGGAAGCAAAGGAAAAAGGGCTTCAGCGCTTCAAGGTGTTACTCAAGCCGGTGACGGGTGAAAATTCGGACCTGAATAATACACAGGAGTTCTTTGTGGATGTGAATGAAACCCGACAGAAAATCGCTATCCTTTACCATTCGCCGCATCCGGATATTTTTGCCATAAAACAGGCGCTTGAAGGCTCAACCAGATTTGAAGTTGAAACGTTCAAACTGGATTTTTTTAACCAGCAACCATCGAAATATGATCTCATCATTTTCGACCAGCTTCCATCCATAAAGGGATATTCCGATCTTTCACGTTTTATCAGCTCAAATGTATCGCTGCTTTACATTCTGGGAACCGAAACCAATGTGGATGCCTTCAATGCGCTGAAAACCGGGTTGGTTATTACCTCAAACAAGACGAATTTTACGGAAACTTTTCCTTACCTCAATGAGGATTTCTCCCTGTTCACGTTGGATAAAGACCTACAGGATGTTCTGAAGAATGTCCCTCCTTTGCTGAGTCCACTGGGCGCTTATCAATATTCGCCGGTTTCCGACATCCTTTTCAACCAGAAGATCGGAAATGTACATACCCGGATTCCGCTTATTCTGTTCTTCCAGTCGCAGGAGCGGAAAACAGGTATTATTGCCGGAGAAAACCTCTGGAAATGGAGATTGTCTGACTACCTTCAGAAAAGTGATCATAAAGTTTTTGACGACCTTATCAATAAAGTGATCCAATACCTCAGCGTAAAAGGAGATAAAAGT
>JBEKST010000072.1:0-11977 GCA_049516815.1 Bacteroidales bacterium
TGGCTTTGCCTACGAGATCTTTGATCCGTTTGAGTTCTTTATCATAATCCTGTTTTTGAGGGACATTGAATTTTTCGCCTGAGGGACTTATGGAATACTGTGCAGTTTCCTTTTCCATTCTGTAAAGTTGTTTTTAACTGTTTATATTTCTACTTTTTACCTGACCTGCGCATTAAATTTTTCGGTATAAACCTTGATTAACCGTTTCATAGCTTTATCGATATCATCATCTGTGAGTGTTTTCTGATCATCCTGTAATATAAAATACAAAGCATATGATTTTTTTCCGGCTTCGATCTTTTCCCCTTCATAAACATCAAATAACCCGACTTCCTTCAGTAATTTCTTTTCTGTTGCAAAGGCCAATTTTTCTAACTCTTCATACGAAACCTGACGATCCAGCTGCAACGCAAGGTCCCTGCGGACTTCAGGGAATTTCGGAAGTTCGGTAACTGATTTATCTCCGCTTTTCAGGTTACTGAACAAAAGGCTCCAATTGAAATCTGCATAAAAAACATCCTGACGAAAATCAAATTTTCTCATCAATGACTGGGAAAGAACACCAAGGACGACCAATGTTCTGTTCTCAATCCTATAATCCAGACCCTGGCTAAAAATTCCGGAAGTGTCTGGTTCGGTCTCGAATAACGAAAAGGAAATTCCGGTATGAAGAAGAATTGTATTTACAAAACCTTTAAGATCATAGATGTCAACTTTCCTGCCCGATGCATTCCAGTTTTCTTTCTGCGCCCTTCCTGTAAGAAAAACAGCCAGGTGGTTTTCCTCTCTGTACTTTTCAAGCGGGGTCTTATTCTCCTGATGGGGATACAAAAAGTAACAATTCCCGAATTCAAATAATTTACAGTCGGCGATTTTCCGGTTCTGGTTATATATAAGGGTCTCAAGCCCTCCGTAAAGGAGCGTCTGGCGCATTACATCCAAGTCTCTGCTAAGAGGATTCAGGATCCTGACATTATGTTCGACAGGATAAACAGGATTGCCTTCATAATAGGATGAACGTGTCTGTGAATTGTTCATGATCTCATGGAAGCCATTTGCACAGAGGTAATCCGAAATCCCGTTCTTTATTTTTTCAGGATCCGGTTTGGGAGAAAAAGAGATGGAAGAATGGATGGCCGACGAGAACTCAATATTGTTATACCCGTAAATCCGAAGAATCTCTTCGATCACATCGGCTTCCCGTGTTATATCTACCTTATAGGAAGGAATTTCCAGGTTTAATCCCTTATCTGATGCAGAAAGAATATTAATTCCGAGCGACGAAAGAATATTTTTTACGGTTTCCCTGTCAAGGGTTTTCCCAATGAGGCGGTCGAGATGTGCAAAAGACAAGAAAACCTGGGGAAGTTCCCTGGGTTGAGGGTAAACATCCACAATATCGGATGCAATCTTCCCTCCGGTAATCTCCTGTATCAGTAAAGCTGCTCTTTTGAGTGCATATACTGTAATATTGATATCGGCTCCGCGCTCAAACCGGAAAGAAGCATCGGTTTGCAAACCATGATACCGTGATGTTTTCCGGATAGTGCGTGGATCAAAATATGCGCTCTCAAGGAATACCGAGGTAGTATTTGAAGTGACGCCCGAATTCAGCCCGCCAAAAACGCCTGCTATACACATAGGTTCTTCGGAATTACAGATCATCAGGTCCTGATCAGTTATTTCCCGTTCCACTTCATCGAGGGTGATGAATTTCCTCGATCCCGGAAACTTCTTTATAATAACTTTATCTCCTTTCACCTGGTCAGCATCAAATGCATGCAATGGATGTCCCAGTTCCATCAGGATGAAGTTGGTAATGTCAACGATGTTATTGATCGGTCGAAGTCCGACTGCATTGAGCCTGTTTTTCAGCCAGGTTGGCGATTCCTTAATGGTAATGTCGGTAAAGGTCAATCCTGAATACCTCGGGCAGGCATCTATATCTTCAATGACCACCTCAATTTTCCGGCCCTGTTTTGAATTGTTAAAGTCACTGGTCTCCGGGTATTTCAGGACTACAGAACCCGGATGGGAAATCCCGGGCATGCAATTCAGAACGGCGGATAGATCCCTCGCCACACCAATGTGGGATGTTGCATCCGACCTGTTTGGGGTCAGGCCGATCTCAAAAACCGTATCTTCTTCAACCTTGAAGTAATCCTTTGCAAGGGTTCCCGGAATTGCCGATGGATCCAGCACCAAAATCCCCGTGTGGGAAGAACCGATACCGAGTTCATCTTCTGCACAAATCATCCCTTCTGATAGTTCCCCGCGGATCTTGGACTTTTGAATGGTGATTTCTTTTTCATTGAAAAAGAGGGTGGTTCCGACAATAGCCACAGCAACCTTCTGACCGGCTGCCACATTGGGCGCCCCGCAAACGATCTTTAAGGACTCCTTCTTGCCAATATTCACCTTTGTAAGACTCAAGTGATCGGAACCCGGATGTTTCATGCAGGTTAGCACTTCGCCGATCACAATGCCTTTGAGTCCGCCTTTCACCGAAAACCAGGTCTCCATACTCTCAACCTCCAATCCGCACCCGGTGAGGATTTCAGCCACTTTTGCCGGTTCCGGAATGCCTGAAACATATTCCTTTAACCAATTATAGGAGATCTTCATACTATACCAATTTTGGGGATGTAAAAGTATTGAGAATTTCCTGAATCTAACTGATCAGGCCCCAATTTTCCTTGTATTTGTTCATGATTTTGAGGTGCCGTGCAAGTATTGCGTTGTGTTCTTTCTCTAAGTTGGGGTCGTCGCGGATTATATCCGTGGCCAGGTTACGGGCATATTTGAGGATCTTCTCATCTCGGATGATGTCGGCAATTTTAAGATTCAGGATTCCCGATTGTTGTGTTCCTTCCATATCGCCTGGGCCCCGCAAGCGAAGGTCGGTTTCTGCAATAATAAATCCATCGTTTGTTTCCACCATGGTTTCTATCCGTTTTTTTGCCTCGGTGGTCAGCTTAAATCCCGACACCAAAATACAATAAGATTGATCGGCACCGCGACCAACCCTTCCCCTTAACTGATGAAGCTGGGAAAGCCCGAATCGTTCTGCGTTTTCAATGACCATCACGGAGGCGTTGGGAATATCCAATCCAACCTCGATCACGGTAGTCGCAATGAGGATCTGGGTCTCCTTTTTCAGGAAACGTTGCATGGCCTCATCCTTCTCTTTTTGTTTCATCTTGCCGTGCACCATCCCGATAGAATATTTCGTGTTCGGGAAAATTCGTTTGATCGATTCATATCCTTCCATGAGATTCTTTAGATCGAGTGTTTCCGACTCCTGGATCAATGGAAAAACGATATAGACTTGTGTTCCTTTTTCGATTTGTGTCCGGATAAAATCAAACACTTGTTCATGTTTTGATTCATAAACATGTTTGGTGATTACAGGCTTCCGGCCGGGAGGCATCTCGTCAATAATAGAACTGTCAAGGTCACCGTACAAGGTCATGGCGAGTGTCCGCGGAATGGGGGTGGCAGTCATCACCAGTACATGAGGGGTTACTGCATTTTTCTCCCACAACCGCGCCCGTTGTGCTACGCCAAACCGGTGTTGCTCGTCAATTACAACAAATCCAAGGTTTTTAAACTGGACATTTTCTTCGATCAGGGCATGGGTGCCGATCAGTATCTGAAGGCTGCCGTCGGTCAGGCCGGCTGCGATCTCTTTTCTTTTTGCAGGTTTTGTAGAACCGGTAAGCAATTCAACACGGATATTGAGTCCGGAAATCATATTTGAAATATTCTGGTAATGCTGATTCGCCAGGATTTCCGTTGGTGCCATCAGGCATGCCTGGAAATTGTTATCCAGTGCAATCAGCATGGTCATGAGGGCAACCAGCGTTTTCCCGCTGCCGACATCGCCCTGCAATAAGCGATTCATCTGTTTTCCAGAGCCGAGGTCGCCTCGGATCTCTTTAATTACGCGTTTCTGTGCATTGGTTAATTCAAAGGAAAGATAATGATGATAGAAATCATTCAGGAAAGGGCCTACCACATAAAAGGGGTGTCCGCTTTGTTTTTGGGTTCGAAGGAACTTTTGTCTCAGCAGCCGGAGTTGTATGTAAAAGAGCTCTTCGAACTTCAGTCTTGCCTGGGCTTTTTTCAGCATTTCATGACTTGCAGGAAAGTGGATGTTGATGAATGCTTCCTGGCGGTTCATCAGTTTCAGGTTTGCAAGGATTTTCTGACTCAGGTTCTCAGGGATAAAAAAACGGTCGGATTGGATGAGTGTTTTCATCAACCGGGAGATTCCTTTACTGTCAAGACCTCTTAATTTCAGCTTTTCCGTCGAACTATATAACGGCCGGAAAGTATCGCTTACGGAGGAAACCTGTTCATTCGGTAAATCCAGGTCAGGGTGGGCAATTGTAAGATTCCCATTAAACCAGGAAGGTTTTCCGAACACGATGAATTCTGTGCCGGGTTTTACTTTATTTACAATCCATTTGATCCCCTGGAACCAGACCAGTTCCATTTCACCAGAATCATCGGCCAGTAGAGCAACAAGTCTTTTAGCGCGCAGACTTCCGATCATTTTTACATCCGTGATCTTCCCTTTTACCTGCACATAAGCAGCATCATCTGTCACTTCAGAAATCCGGAATATTTTGCTTCGGTCGATGTACCGGAACGGGAAAAGGGTAAGTAATTCCCCGAAAGTAAAAATCTGTAATTCTTTTTTCAGGATATCTGCCCGGGCCGGGCCGACTCCTTTCAGGTATTCGACCGGCGTTTCAAGAAAAGTTCCCGTCATCATTCAATCCATTGATCCAGAGCAAAGTTATGGATTTTGCCGGAGGAAGCATAAAAAACCCTCCTTTTTGGGGAGGGTTCTGTTGATTTTTAACCGACAATTCCGTTAATATTCCCAAAGGTCCATTTCAAATTCATGCAATGAAGCTTTTGCCCTGTCGGCTTCTAAAAGAGCATCTACGCCTGTCGCGTAATCGGAGATCTTCCGGTCATATACATTTTCTTCCTTGTAAATAAAACTGTTGAACATCCTTTTCATGAAAACATCATCGTAAGATAATCTTCCTGCATCCCCGTTTTTCAGATTGAATTGTTCGGTTTTTGCAAAGATGTTACGGCATTCCGGGAAGTAGATCCAGAACATCTCTATATCGCCACGGTATTCGCCCTGATCAGTATAACTTTCTTTCACCGGGCAGATCCCGAGAATGCGACTTTCGAGCACTGAACGCTGACGGTCGAACACCCATTGTTCTTTTAATTTTAATTTTTTGACGTCTGTAGGCTGAAAACTTTCCGTATAGGTAGTATCATATTCAACATCGGTTCCTTCACGAAGCAGGGTCTTCTTGATCGTCCTCTCATATTGTTTCATGATCTCATTATAATTCCTGGGCAGGATAAACTTATCATCTTGATAAGCAGTGATAGTACCTTCCTTCATGTTATCCAGGACAATCTGCATAAAACTCTTCCAGGTTCCCTGGGGAGTTTCCGGAAAATAAAAAGGTTGGTTCATTTTTTCCTTCATGTTGATTTCCCTCCAGATCCTTCTGGACCAGATTACATCCGCTTCACGCAGGGGCACATATGGAATCGGATTCATCTGCAGGATGGCGGTTTTATCATAAATTCCATCCCTGGGTCCTGTATCCAGTACCTGGGAGTAAGTGCTGGCCGCGATCATTGCAAATGCAACGATGATCAGGCATTTCAATAAAATTTTCATAAATCCTCCCTTGTTAATTAATGAGTTATATGGATTTATCTGAATTTATAGCTTATATTCTTCAATTGCTGTTCGCCTCCTGGCCCGATGGCCATGATATTTTCGATCCAGATACGGTTGCCTTTCTTTGCCCTTTTGATCTTTGCAAGGAGATCTTCGGGGATCCTGTTTCCATTTACTTTCATTTCTGTAACACTTCCATCGATATCTGAAACGAAAACAAATGAGGTAATCTTGTAAGTAAGGTCGAAATCGAATCCAACTGGTTTCTCAGCAGCAATGTAACCAACGGGAATATCGCTCCTTGAAATGACCCCTCCTTCAGGATTCCGGTCGACCAGGGCATTGAAAATAGGGATTTTTTTCAAACGGAAAGTGTTTGAACCCATCGACTTTGTTTTTCCGGAGAAAACAGCATTCACTGAAACAATGGCTTCTTTAATACCATTTGGTAATCCGGATACGATCCATTGTTTACCTTCCGGCCGGATCTGTCCGACAGAAATGTTGGGAATGATTCGTTCAGGTCCACCGGGCACTGAGATATCAACGGGATTATCAACGCCAATGTAAAAGACATTCATCTTTGAGGGAGAGATGGTCAAACCGGGTTTTGCAACGATGAATTCATCCTTGAAATGGAAGGTCATAGTATCGCCTAGCGGGTTAACAATTTTAATTATACCGGCAAATTTCCTTAATCCTTCACCACTTCCGGGCAGTTTGAGTGTCACAACTCCATTGGATCCTTCCAGCGGTGTGGCATTTTTATAATTTGCAGGGGTTAATGAATCAATTCCCAAGCTATACCTGACGTTGGGGTTGGATTTTGTATCATAAGCGGCAACAACGATTTCTGCCTGGTATTCTTCACCCAGAAAAACATAACTGCTTTTCGGTATAACTTTGGCGTCGATTTTATCGTATTTAAAGTCTTCAGCTGAAATAGATGAAAGAAGGTAGTTGGTAACATCAAATTCTCCATTGTAAACTTCCGCTTTAATCTTATTCAGGATCGTAACATCGGCAGCCAAAATGGTATGGTAGAAATTGTAGATTTCCCAAGGCTGTTTATTTCCGTCCAGGTCATAGAACGGTCCTTTCGTATCAATACCAATTTTAATTATATTCCGGTACTTGGGATCAACAAGTTCAAGCATTTTTTTCTTGAATTCCTCCATTTTGTTTTTCAGTTTCCGGGCTTCACCTCTCGAACCGTCATGTGACCCTGCGATAAAATAGTTGGTTGTTCTGTCGAAATTATCTCTCCTTTTTACATCCTTTAGTTTAATTTCCTTTGCCTCCTTATAGGTATCAATGCCATCACAAATTTGAATAACAGAAGTTTTTATGCTATCAATATAGGCCGCCATATTTTTAGAAAGTGTATGCGCCCTTTGCGCTTTTTCCCAATAAGGGCCTACCTTATTCGGGTTAAGTTGATATTGGATTTTAAACTTATTAATGGCGGTTTCCAGTTTCTTGGAAAAATTTTCATTTGTGGTTTCAATACTTTCGTTCACTAAAATAAAAGCATCCAGAATTTGTTTCGATACGTTCAAAGCGAGTAACGCCGTAAGGACAAGATACATCATAGCGATCATCTTTTGCCTCGGGGTCTCCTTATATCCAGCCATTTAGTCTGTTATTTATTAATTAGTATTATTAGGAATTAACAATTCATTCTCCGGATCAGCGGTTCCCTATGTTCATGGCAGAGAGCATATTGCCATAAACCTTATTGAGGGCAGCAATATTTTTGGAGAAAGCTTCTACCTCCTGCTTGAATTCAGATGTCTTTTCAATGGACTCATTCAATTTGGCTGTTAGTTTATTTAAGGTCTCATTGACTTTGCCCGTGGATTTCATCTGCTCATTGGAACCTTGCAGGTGGAGCTCATACAAAGCATTGAGTGCCGATAAATTGTTGGAAATCTTTTGCAGCTGCTTGTTGTAGTTGGTCTCTTCTTGTGCAGAAGTGTGAAGAGCCTCCGAGGTTTTGGCGAGCAGATTTGCAGATTCGCTGTATTTCTCAACAAATTTATTGGTGAATGCCGTTGCATTGATAAGGCTGGTGGAGAATTCCTTGTTATGGGAAATCTCATCCTTGATAGATTCCGAAGCCTGTGCATAGATATTCGAGAGTGTAGTGGCGTTCTTGGAAACAGATTGGATGCTTGAGAGGTGTTCTTCCGAAGCGCTGACATTTTGATCGAGTGATTTAGCTGTTTTTTTATAGGATTCATTCAGAACGGAAACGGAATCAGTTGCCGTCTTCATGGTGGAAATAAATTTATCGTTGGCAAAGGCAGCATTGCTGACATCTGAAAGCTTGGCGGTGGTATCCGTGAGGTTTCTCAATCCGGTGCCAAGACTTTCTATCAACTCTGGACCAATTTTGGCCTTTTCAAGCATTTTATCCAGTTCCTGGGTATCACTGCCTCCTTTTTGAGATTCTAAGGTTCCCTCTTCCACGTCACGGTAGATGCCGGCTAATTCAGGATATACAAGACTCCAGTCAGGTTCGACGTGGGGTGGTTCAAACGCAGAGAAAAAGAAGATTGTTGCTTCCGTTCCCAGACCGGCAATCAGCATGTAATCAGCTCCCATGTAATGGTTGATCTTGAAGAGGGCTCCCATGATAACAACAGAAGCGCCCCATCCGTAAAGTTTGGCCATGAAGTTACGGTACTGTCTTGTCCTGACTAAAGCATATAAGCCCATAATAATAATTGATTTGGTTTAAGATTACGATTGATTTTAATAATATCTTTTTCTCATCTTAATTGTAGACATGAGAAGCCCGGGCAGGATTATCATCTTTTTGTCTGCCAAGGAACGGTTGAATGGTTCGGAAACCGATATAACATTTAGCCGTATCCTGGAATTCGAAGGAACGGGTGGAAACCCGGAGGAAATAAGCAACATCTTTCCAGGATCCCCCACGTACGACTTTGCGTTTCATGGCAGGAGGATCGGCATCTTTTGCATTGTACGTATAATCCGGATTGAGATCCCAGGTGAAACTGTAAGAAGAGGGATAGTATGCTGACCGTGTCCATTCGGCCACATTGCCGGCCATGTCATACAAGCCAAAATCATTGGCAGGATAATGGGCACAGATGACTGTAATAGCTCCACCATCATCGATATAATTTCCGCGTAACGGTTTGAAATTGGCAAGGAAGCATCCTTTGTCATTTCGGGTATAAGGTCCGCCCCAGGGATAAGGGTTATTGTCGTACCCACCGCGAGCAGCCCATTCCCATTCAGCTTCTGTAGGTAACCGGAACTCACTGACGGAGGATTCACCTTTTTTTCCATACATGTAACTGTTTTTCAACTGTGTTCTCCAGATACAGAAAGCATTGGCCTGTTTCCAGGTAACGCCAACGACAGGATAGTTGTCATAGGCAGGATGCCAGAAATATTTTTCAGTCTGCGGATCGTTGAAAGAATACACATAGTCATGAATCCAGCAAAGTGTATCGGGATAAACATTTATCACTTCCTTGCGAACATAAACGGAACGGTCTTTCAGACCCTGGGGCCGGTTGGCCAATCCTCCCTCTTTGATGTCGCCGCTCTGACTGTAATCTTTCCGTGCTGCAGCTTTCAGGTCAACAAAATAATATTCAAAATAAAGTTTCCGGGTATCAATTTCCTTGCGGCGGAAGAAACGTTCACTTTCCGGGAGATACATCTGGTTAAGTGCATCACGGACATCCTGCTGGTCGGAACTCCAATCCAGTTTGGCAGCCCAATTCAGAAATGGCGGATCAAACGTTTCCCCGGTTTTTTTATTTTCCGATATGAGATACATGTCTGGTTTCACTTCCCCTAACAACCTGCGGGCGATGGAATCCCTGACCCAAAAAACAAACTGCCTGTATTTGTTATTTGTGATCTCTGTCTGATCCATATAGAAAGATTGGATCGTGACTGTTTTTGGGGTGTTCAGCTGGGCATATGGAAGATCTTCATCACCCACACCCATTGTAAAGCTACCCATCGGAATATACCGCATCCCATAAGGATCCGGTTGAAAATACCTTTTTCGGTTTTTTACTCCTGTAAGTTCACCATTTCCGGAGTTTCCGCAACTACCAAGGAAAATGAGAAGAGCAAAATAAATGAGCAGTTTTTTCATTTTTTAGCCGATTTGTTGATGAAATATAACGCTACTTAGTAGAATTTATTATCTTTTTCAGTTGGAATTCGAATTTCCAACGGCAAAAATAACTTTTTCTATTATAAGAACCTTGTATTTTTATAACTTTTCCTAAATTTCTCAGTTTCAATTTTAAAACAATAATTCAACATCACCTCCACAGTGCCGTCAGCGTATCTGGTCATTTTAGACACACTGGCATCATAAGCCAATCCGATTTTAAATGTTTTTAAATTGAATCCCACCAATACCGACGCGGCATCCTGGTAACGGTAAGCAAGTCCGCCCCAGAATTTTTTATTGTATTGCAGGATAGCGCTTACACTGAAACTAAAGGCAGCCAGGTCGGTAGTAATAAAGGCAGAAGGTTGCAACTCATAAGCGGGATAGCCGGGTACAACCCAATTGTATCCACCGGTAAGGTCATAAACCCGCTTGTCACTTACTTGTAATTTTTTCATCCGGGTTTGCAGGACATTGTCACATGAAAGACCGATGTAGTATTTATCCGGCATTTTGTAAAAGAGTCCTAATGAACCATCCACGACAAAATCGTTTTTCTCCAGGTCGGTTATAGTAATTAAAGGTTTGAGTTTGTCCACATTCAATGCTGAATTCTGAAAATTTACCTGTAGGCCTCCTGAAAACTCACCCGGCCCAAGATCGGTACGATAGGCATAACCCAGGGTTACCTGGGTATTATTGAATGGCCCGAGTTTATCGTTAATCACTGTTCCGCTAACGCCGCCGTGTAAAAATTTAATCGGGGAATCGATGGTGAGAAACATTGTTTGGGGCGCCGTATTGCCCCCGCGGTCATCTTTGAAACCAATCCATTGCTGCCGGTAGAGACCGGTAACGTTGATGCCTCCGCTGCTGCCTGCAAAGGCCGGGTTAAAAGTCATGTTCATGAACATGTAATGCGTAATATTGCTGCTCTGCTGAGCCACGACAGTCGAAAAGGATGACATCAATAATAGAACTGTCAGGATCCTGTAAAACCTCAGACAACGGATAAGAAAACAATATTTTGTAAAATGAGAGATCAATAGGTTTTTTATTGGGTTGGTATAAACCGGGGGCTAAAAGTACAATTATTTTTTCTTTTGGCAATACCGGTGTATTCTTTTCTTAAAATCGCCTTATAAAAATTGATTCTTGATTATAAACTGTTCAACGTTGTTATACAGATTTCAGAAAAAAAAGTTGCATCTTTCCCCGAAATACCGTTTCCCGGATTAAAGTGCCGGAAGCAGTATCTTTGCACAAAAGTCCTGATTAACAAATATAAATAAACACATATGTCGTCTTTCTTTTTAAAAGAAAAACCCTTCACCAGGAAGTGGTTTATTTCGCACACTCTTATCCTTATCGGATCGTTTATCCTTGCTTCCGGTTTCGTTCTGTTCATTACTCCCTATAAGATCGTCCCGGGCGGGGTTTATGGAATTTCCATCGTGCTGCATTACCTGTTCGGCACACCAGTAGGGTTGGTTGCCCTGTGCTTCGATATCCCGTTAACCATAATCGGAATCAAGATACTGGGGCCCCGGTTCGGTTATAAAACTGTGCTCGGTTTTTCACTGACGGCCATTTTTACCGACACCCTGACCTATTTCTGGGGATTTGAACCACTGGTAAAGGGAGATGCCTTGTTGTCTTCCATTTTCGGCGGAGTGCTGGTAGGACTGGGCTTGGGCCTGATCTTCCGTTCAAAGGCAACCTCCGGGGGATCCGATATCGTCGCTATGATCATCGCCAAATATACAAAACTGCCATTGGGAATGCTGATGATCTATGTGGATTCCGCAATTGTTCTTGTCGGTTTCGTCGTTTTCCGGGACTGGAAAATTCCGCTCTATTCCTGGATCGTCATCTTGATCACCGGCAAGGTGATCGATATCGTGATGACCGGAATAAGCAGCGACAAGAGCATTTTTATTATTTCGGAAAAGTATGAGGAGATCCGCGATAAGATCATCCATAACCTCAATCGGGGAGGAACCTTAATCGAAGGAAAAGGAATGTTCAATATGGCCGACCGGAAGATTATTTTTACCGTGGTAAGCCGGAGGGAACTT
>JBEKST010000073.1:0-11847 GCA_049516815.1 Bacteroidales bacterium
TCTTTAATGGGAAGCATGACTGGCCACAGGTTGAAATCATGGAAAATGCATTTATCTGGACTGAATTCTGTTCCATGCGCAAAGGCTTTATCCAGAAGAACGATTCCTTAATCCTCAATTTTGTTCATATGCAGGAAAAAATCATCGAGAAAGATAAAGAAACCGGCGATGCAGTGGCAGAACATAATCATCTCGTTAACCTGATCCGTTTTATTGATGGATTACATTCCACCAAAGATTTTAAAAATGCACTGGCAACTATTGAAAATTCATCTTCTTACAAGACGCAGCAAAGACAATTTCAGCATTTGATCGGGAAGGAAATGAAGGAACAGCAAACCTTAAATGATAATTTCTTTTCGAAAGATATCGACTGGTGGAAGAAAAAAATCACAAATTACGAACTCCGGATCACGAAAGGAAAAGATTCATCCGATGTCAGGATGTGCAAGCGGTTAAAGAGCTACCTGAGCCTTCTTTCTTATATGAGTTATGACCGGGTTCTATCTTCAAATGACACGATAGCCGCGAAACATGCCATGGAGATCTATGAGATCGTCGACCCGGAAAATGCCGCCAGCACCAAAGCAGATAAGGGAAAGTAAATGGAAATCAAAAAAATCCGGGAGGATTTCGAAGCCCTTCGTGGTACTTTTACCGGTGATCTTTACACCGATGATCTGTGGCGGATGATTTATGCCACCGACGCTTCTGCATACCGTGAAGTACCTCTTGGAGTAACACGTCCGAGGCATGTGGAAGACATTAAGACCCTCATCGCCTTTTCCCGGAAACATTCCATCCCGCTTATCCCCCGGACAGCAGGTACCTCTCTTGCCGGCCAGGTAGTCGGGAACGGGCTTATCGTAGATGTTTCCCGGTATATGACAGAAATCCTCGAGATCAACACAGCGGAACATTGGGTACGGGTGCAGCCGGGCGTCATCCTTGATGAGTTGAATAAATTCATTGAACCCTATGGATTATTTTTCGGTCCGGAGACCTCTACCTCAAGCCGGTGTATGATTGGCGGAATGGTTGGAAACAATTCCTGCGGGGCACATTCCATCTTGTACGGCAGCACCCGTGATCACCTGATTTCGGTAAAAACCCTGCTTGCAGATGGTACTGAAGTTGAATTCAAAGAGATCTCTACGGAAGAGCTTCAGCAAAAAGCAACAGGGAAAAGCATGGAAAGCGATATCTACCGTACTTTCTACGAGATCTTATCCGATCCTTCAAACCAGGAAGAGATCCGGAAAGAGTTTCCCAAGCCTTCGATCCGCCGGAGAAATACCGGCTATGCCATTGACCTCCTGCTTGAAACTGATCCCTTTACCAGTAATGGAGTTCCTTTCAACCTGTCAAAGTTACTTGCCGGATCGGAAGGAACGCTGGCATTTTCCACCGAAATAAAACTCAACCTGGTTCCGCTTCCTCCGAAGCAAAAGGCGCTGGTCTGTGTTCATTGCCATACGATCGCTGAGGCGCTGGAAGGCAACCTGGTTGCTTTGAAATTCAATCCCGGCGCAATAGAACTGATGGACAAAGCCATCATGGATTGCACCAAAGAAAATATTGTCCAGCGTAAAAACCGTTTCTTTATTGAAAGTGATCCCGGCGCCATCATGATCATTGAATTTGCACGGGAAACGAAAGAGGAGATCCTTGCCATCGCCCGCGATCTGGAAAATGAGATGCGGAAAGCCGGTTACGGATACCATTTCCCCGTCATCTTCCCTCCCGACCTGAAAAAAGTCTGGGATTTGCGAAAAGCCGGATTGGGTGTGCTTTCCAATTATCCCGGCGACCGTAAACCAGTTCCGGTAACAGAAGACACGGCAGTAAGCCCTGAAGACCTTCCCTGCTATATAAAGGATTTTCACGAATTGCTTGAACAACTTCACCTGGAATGTGTTTATTATGCTCATATCGGGTCAGGAGAATTGCATCTACGGCCGGTATTAAACCTGAAAGATCCCGCTGATGTTGAGTTGTTTCACACAGTTGCACTGGAAACAGCAAAACTGGTAAAGAAATACCGTGGGTCCCTGAGCGGGGAGCATGGCGATGGCCGGTTGCGTGGGGAATTCATTCCGCTGATGATCGGCGAACACAATTACAAACTGGTAAAACAGATCAAGCAGGTTTTTGATCCGAAGGGCATCATGAATCCCAACAAGATCGTTGATACCCCGAAAATGAATTCCAGCCTGCGATTTGAGCCGGGACAAAAAACAAAGGAGATCGCGACGGTATTCGATTTCTCCTCAAGTCATGGAATCCTCCGGGCAGCAGAGCAATGCAATGGTTCCGGCGATTGCAGGAATACTTTCCTTACGGGTGCAGGAATGTGTCCCTCATACCAAGCCGTGAAAGATGAAAATACGACAACCCGGGCCAGGGCCAATATCTTAAGGGAATTTCTAACCCGGTCGTCCAAATCCAATCCCTTCGATCATAAGGAAATTTATGAGGTGATGGACCTCTGTCTTTCCTGCAAAGCATGCAAGTCAGAATGCCCGTCGAATGTTGATATTGCGAAACTGAAAGCCGAATTCCTGCAGCATTATTACGATGCCAACGGTATTCCGATGCAGTCATGGCTGATCGCCAATATAGCATCTATCAACCGGTTGGGAAGTTTCCTTCCCGGACTGTTCAATTTCTTCCAGAAGAATTCCTTCTTTTCAGGGATCATTAAAAATCTCCTTGGTTTTGCGCCAAAACGGAATATTCCCTTATTATATAAAACAACCCTGGCCGTCTGGGCAAAAAATTATGTACAGATCCTGACCGTGAAGAAAGGCAAAGTTTTTCTTTTTGCCGATGAATTCAGTAATTTCAATGATGTCGAACTCGGGATCAAAACGGTTAAACTGCTGAATAAAGCGGGTTATGAAGTAGAGATCCCGGATGCGTTTGAAAGCGGCAGGACTTTTCTCTCAAAAGGTCTTATCCGGAAAGCAAAAAAAATTGCCAATAAAAACATCAACTTGCTAAAGAAACGGATCACAGATGAAACACCTTTGATCGGCATTGAGCCTTCAGCTATTTTAACCTTCCGGGATGAATACCCCGAACTGGCTGATCCGGCATTAAAAGAAGATGCGCTCCGACTGGCAAAAAATGCGCTACTTTTTGATGAATTCTTCGTGAACATTCCAGACGGAAACGGGCAACCGTTAAGTACCATTTTTACCAGTGAGAAACGAACTGTCAAACTTCATGGCCATTGCCACCAGAAAGCGCTGGCCTCCATGGACCCGACACTTAAGATGCTTTCCATTCCGGAAAATTTCCAGGTAGATCTGATCCAATCAGGTTGCTGCGGAATGGCCGGATCTTTCGGTTATGAGAAGGAACATTACGAGCTATCCATGAAAGTCGGCGAACTGGGTCTTTTTCCTGAAGTCAGGAAAGCAGTAGAAGAAACGATCATTGCTGCCCCGGGAACTTCCTGCCGGCACCAGATCAAGGACGGGACAGGACGGATTGCCTTCCACCCGATCGAAGTTCTTTTTGATGCTTTGATTTGATATGCAATAATCTTTTCCTGATTTTTTTATCTTGGTGATACTTTGCGTGAACCTGGGGGTGACTAAAAAGTATTTTTTTTACCACGAAGTCGCAAAAGGTTAGCCCAAAGGGACACAAAGAAAATTCAGGTTCAAATATTAACTGTCATTCCATCTTCAGCAAGGATCGTTTCAGGAAAAACCGACTGGGCTTCTTCCAGAAGGGGTTGAAGATCATCGTAACGTGCGGAGAAATGTCCGATCAGCAATTTCTTCACGTTTGCTTTTTTTGCGAGGGTTGAGGCTTCGATGGTAGTTGAATGTTGCTTTTCCTTCGCGCTGGCAGCCATGTCTTGCATAAATGTAGTTTCATAGTAAAGAAGGTCACACTGCCGGATGAAAGGAAGGATAGCTTCGGTATAAGCCGTATCGGAGCAATAGGCATAAGACCTTGGTGAAGGCGGATCCAGCGTAATATCTTCATTTTTAAAGATCTTCCCTTTTTCATTAATATAATCCAGACCTCTTTTCACGTTCCGCATTTCTGTCACAGGAATTTTTACTTCCGCGAGCACATCTTTCCGGATCTTGCGTTCCTGTTTTTTCTCCCGGAAAATGAATCCACAGGTCGGGACACTATGCAGAAGCGGGAAGGAATGGATGGTAACTTTTTCGTCCTCATAAATCATCTCATATCCGGAAAAAGAGAGGGGATAAAAGAACAAGAGAAAGTTCAGGGTAGTTTTTGAAGCTTCAAGCTGAAGATCGATGATCTTTTTCAGTAATGGGGGACCATACAGATGCAGCTCTTCTTTTCGCCCCAGCAAATGCAGTGAATTCAGCAAACCGATGAGTCCGAAAAAATGATCTCCGTGAAGGTGACTGATAAAGATCCGTTGTATCCGTTGAAAATGCACATGAAATTTGCGGATCTGAAGTTGCGTTCCTTCTGCACAATCGATCAAAAACAAGCGCTCATTCACATTGAGCAAATGAGCGCTTGGGTTTCTCGTCAGCGTAGGAATTGCAGAATTGCTTCCAAGAATTGTCAATGAGAAGGTCATTGCTGACTAATCTTCCTTGGGTTCATCTTCTTTGGGTATTTCTGCTTTATGTTCTGTTTCCTTAGCGGCTTCTTTCCTGGCATGCTTTTCCTTCTCTTCGGCTTTAATCATATCCGATTTGAGGTTAGCCAGTGATTGGATGTCGCCGAGGGTGGTTTTTTCAAGGTTATCCTTGATCTTCTTGACGGTTTTCTTTGTAGAATCCTTTGCTTTCTTCTTTTCATCTGATTCACCTCTCTTTTCACCACCTACACTGTCCTGGTGAACTTTCGAGTGGGAAAGGATGATCTTCTTGTTATCTTTGGAGAATTCAATTACCTTGAAATCGAGAACTTCTTCTTCCTTGGCATGACTGCCATCTTCTTTGGTCAGGTGACGGATCGGTGCAAAACCTTCAACACCATAAGGAAGTGCAACGATCGCGCCTTTGTCGTTCATATTAACGATGGTCCCGCTATGTATGGATCCGACAGAAAACACTGTTTCGAATACATCCCATGGATTCTCTTCAAGCTGTTTGTGGCCCAGGCTCAATCTGCGGTTATCCACATCAATATCGAGGACCATGACATCGATCTTTTCTCCGGTCTTGGTGAATTCGGCAGGATGTTTGATTTTTTTCGACCATGACAGGTCAGAAATGTGGATCAGTCCGTCGACACCTTCTTCGAGTTCAACAAAAATACCGAAGTTGGTAAAGTTGCGCACGGTTGCAGTATGTTTTGATTTCAGTGGATATTTTTCCTTGATATTTGCCCATGGGTCGGGGATCAGCTGCTTGATACCCATTGACATCTTCCGTTCTTCACGGTCGAGTGTGAGGATAACAGCTTCCACTTCCTGTCCTACTTTAAGGAAATCCTGTGCGGTACGCAGATGCTGCGACCATGACATTTCGGAAACGTGGATCAGTCCTTCAACGCCCGGAGCGATTTCTACAAATGCGCCGTAATCGGCGATAACAACGACTTTCCCTTTGATCTTGTCTCCAATCTTCATGTTCTGATCGAGTGAATCCCATGGATGAGGAGTAAGTTGTTTCAAGCCGAGGGCGATACGTTTCTTATTTTCATCGAAATCAAGAATAACAACCTTGATTTTCTGATCCAGTTTGACAATCTCTTCCGGATGGCTGATACGTCCCCAGCTGAGGTCGGTGATGTGGATGAGTCCGTCAACGCCACCAAGGTCGATGAATACGCCATAGGAAGTAATATTTTTAACGGTTCCTTCGAGGATCTGCCCTTTTTCAAGTTTCTTGATGATCTCGGCTTTCTGTGCTTCGAGTTCATCTTCGATCAGGGCCTTATGGGAAACCACTACGTTCTTGTATTCGTGGTTGATCTTCACCACTTTGAATTCCATGACTTTATCGACAAATACGTCGTAATCGCGTATGGGCTTCACATCGATCTGTGAGCCGGGTAGGAATGCTTCAATTCCAAAGATGTCGACAATCAGACCACCCTTGGTACGCGATTTCACATAACCTTTGATAATCTCCTGGGTTTCGTAGGCTGTATTGATCCGTTCCCACGATTTCAGGATCCTTGCTTTCTTATGGGAAAGAAGGAGCTGTCCGCTGGGGTCTTCCTGGTTCTCAACATAAACTTCTACCTTGTCGCCAACCTTCAGGTCGGGATTGTAACGGAATTCGTTCAAAGGAAGTACGCCATCGGATTTAAAACCGATGTTGATAACAACTTCGCGGTTATTCATTGCAACAATGGTTCCATCGATGACTTCGTGCTCGCTGATTGAACTCAGGGTTCTGTCATATTCTTTTTCCAGTCTTGCTTTTTCATTGGCATCGTAGATCTCATGTTTCTTCCCGATTGAATCCCAGTCAAAGTCCTTCATGGATTCGTAAGCTGATAAGGGAACAACAACTTTAATTGGTTTTGCAGGTACTTCTTCAATTGGTTTTGCAGTTACTTCTTCAATTGGTTTTGCAAGTACTTCTTCAACATTAATTTCTTTGGTTTCTTCAACAACTTGCTCAGGAACTTCTATTTTCACTTCTTCCGGTTGATTTTGTTCCAGTTCGTTGTTAATCTCTAATTCTTCGGTCATTTAATTTTGCTTTGTGGCAGTGCATGTGCAGCCGCCGGGTTTATACTAAGTGAATTGCTTTTCTCATCCTAAAAGCCACAATATCAATATGATCTCGGGACTTTTTTCGTTGGATGAAAATTGGGGTGCAAAGGTAGAAAGAAAAATTTTAAAATCCAATTCAGCTAATTTGCCTGCATGCGGCAGGCAGGCTGCATTTTCCTGCTACCTGATCAGTGTAACAGTTCCGAATGTCTTATAATCCCCTTTCCCGATATCAGATCCTTCCCAGATCGTTCCATCAATGAACACGGCATTGATTTTCCAAAGATAGGTTCCTGATTGATAAAGTTCACCTTTACTGTCGCGGCCATTCCAGCTTTCAACCGGCCGTCCATTATCGTCTAATTTTGAAGATTCCCAAAGAAGATGTCCCCAGGAGTCGAACACTTCAACATTGTACACCTTCAGATTAACACCGACTGGTTTGAATACATTGACTCCCTGGATATCACTCGTCGGGGCGAAAGCATTCGGAACATATAATCCCTTGAACAGCACATCATATTTATAGTAGCTGGTATCAGCGCAACCAAAATAAGTGGATGATACCAGCATGATCGTATAAGTTCCATCATTCTTATAGGTCACCAAAGGATTCTCATCAGTAGAAGTATATCCATTCCCAAAGTCCCAGAAATAGCTATCGGCTCCTTCAGATTTGTTCTGTAACTGTATTTTTCCGGTCATGTTTGAAATGTTATCAACGATAAGGAATGCGCTTAACGGAGTGGCGTGGACTGTAATAGTGGAATCAACGGTATCATAACATCCATGATAGTCCTTAACAATCAATAATACATCATAATTCCCTTTTTTCTTGTATTCATAGACCGGATCTTTTAGCGTGGAAGTATCTTTTTTTGTATGAGGTACGCCAAAGTTCCAGTGCCATCTTTCAATGGTAGTATCAATCACGATCGACCGGTCAAAGAAATAGGTTGGATTATCACTGCATGCCAGGGTATTGATAAATTTCGCATCAGGTAATGCAAATACTTTGGTTGGTTTTGTTATAGAGTCCGTGCACCCTAATTTGTTGATCACCCTGAGACTGACATCATATTCTTTTGCTGCATGGTACTGGTGGGAAGGGTCTGATAAGGTCGAGAAATTGTTAATTCCCGAGGAAGGATCACCAAAATTCCATCTCCACGAAGAGATATCTACCCCGAAAGTATTCGTAAGATCTTTAAATAATGTGATCTTGTTAAGACAAACCGGGACGGCAGAGAACTGGGTTTCAGGAGCCTGGTTGATAGTCACCATACTGGTTGCCGTATCAGTAAATGTTTGTCCTGACACTATTGCGCTGATTACCAGTTGTACCTTGTAGATTCCCGGATTTTTATAGGTGTGGCTGATCTTCATTGAGTACTTCGTGTAAACCGTGTCATTCTTGTCACCAAAGGTCCACTGCCACTCTTGGATCTGGTTCACTGGTTGGGAATTGTCAGTGAATGTAACCGAAGCATTTGTACATGCCTCCGGTACACTCTGGATAAAGCTTGCAGAGATGCAGGAAGGTCGTTTTACAAGCTGTGACAGGGTATCAGAACATCCGAAGCTGTTAGTGACTTTCAAACTTACCCTGTAAGTCCCGGGCAAATCAAAGACATGAGTGGTATTCCCTGGTCCTGGGGCTATGATAATCTGATCGGGAGATCCATCTCCGAAGTTCCAGCTCCAGCTTGAAATCGTTCCGCTGCCTGCAGAAGACATATCCGTGAAAATCGTCAGGCTGTCACAAGGCGGAGAGACATATGAATAACCAGGTTTCGGCAATGCATGAACAACAGTGGTTTTATAAACACTGTCAGCACAGTTATCGGAATCCCAAGCCTTCAGTCTCACTACGAAGGTGCCTGGAGAAGAGAATACATGTTTCGGATTATACAGCGAGGAAGTATTGTAAACTCCTGAATTAGGATCCCCAAAATTCCAATGGAGGGAATATAATGAATCACCCGGCGTATTGTTTTGAGCATGGAATTGGGTTGGATTACCGAAACAAACGGTGTCGTAGTTAAAAGTAAAAGAAAATGCCGGTTTCACAAAAACACTATCCGTGGTTGTATCCTTACATCCCTTGGTATCCGTCACAATCAAAGTTACAAGATAGGTGGTGTCAGTGACCGGGAAAATAAAGGTCGGGTCAGGTTGTGTGGAAGTCGATCCGGGTTCAAAAATCCAGAGACGTTCTGCAATGCCAGAACCTACTCCATGAGATTGATCGGTGAATATCACCTGTCCTGCAGGACAGAAGAAACTGTTGTAGTCGAATGCTGCAACCGGCAGTGGGTATGAAGCAACCGGAATTATTATTGAATCTGCACATCCACTTAAATTGGTCACTCTTAATTTAACATTATAGGTTCCTGAAGTGGTATAAGTATATACCGGATTTTGAATGTTTGAGGTGCCAATCCCATCCCCGAAATCCCAAAACCATGATACCAGCTGGCTGTTTGGAGCGATTGACTGATCCGTAAATTGTGTGGGCGTTTTCATACATGAAGAGGTGAACGTGAACATCGCAACAGGCGTTGGCGGTATGGGTACCAGCATAAGGGTATCTTTTTCACAGAGATTGGTATTGATCACGGTAAGTGTGACAATATAATTCCCGGTATTTGAATAAATATGTGAAGGATTTTGCAGTGATGATGTATTATTGATTCCTGAAGAGGGGTCACCGAAATTCCATTGCCATGATAAAATGCCTGTTGCATTCGGAATTGAGTGATCGATAAATTGAGTAGCAGAATGTGCACAAGCCGTATCTGACGAGAATTGAGCGATTGGTCTCACATTGATTGAAACAGGCTTTGTTATGGAATCGATGCATCCATCTGCACTGGTTACGTGAAGGGTGACATTGTAGATTCCACTGGCGGTAAAGCTATGAACCGGATTTTGTAAGGTTGAACTGTTAGCTATGCCTGAACCGGGATCATTGAAATTCCATAGCCATTGCGTGACAGGCGATCCCCCATTACCCTGCGTCATATCAGTAAACTGTACTGGACTCAATTCGCATTGTGTGGATGAAAATGTATAATTTGCTATCGGGGCAGGCTGCACCGTGACCGGGTTCATTGCCGTCCCAAGGCAACTGTTCGAAGTCATGACACTAAGTGTGACATTATAAGTCCCACTGGCCGTATAAAGGTGACTTATATTTGGAGATGCCGGACTAATAATTGCTATTATGGTTCCATCTCCGAAATCCCATGTCCAGGAATGAATTGATCCGTACATCGGAAATGAATTGTCAGTAAACTGTACCAGGGCACCCAGACATGTGGGTCCACTTGCACTAAATGCAACGAACGGCCTGGGTAAAACGAGAACCGCCTTTGTAATATCCTTGCTGCAGCCAGCCTGGGTCGTCACCGTAAGGTTAACCTGGTAAGTGCCATCTGCCAGATAAGAATGAACAGGGTCCTTTAAAGTGGAGGTTGTTCCATCTCCAAAATCCCAGAGATACTGGGTAATTAGTCCACTTGTTGTGGAAGACTGATTCGTGAAGATGGTCGGGGAACCGAGACACGCCGTATCAGCAACGAAATCAGCCACTGGTGATGGGGAAACTGTTATCGTATGAGTGACAGTATCCGAACAACCTGAGGAATTGTAAACAATCTCTGTTACCGTATAAGTACCTGCTGAATTGAAAATATGATTTGGGTTTTGCAAAGCAGATGTATTATTGTTACCCGACGATGGATCTCCGAAATTCCAAAGCCATTGTGTGATATTACCTCCGCCATTTGTTTGTGAACTATCCGTAAACTGAACCGGTTGCAGTATGCAATTTCCGGTTGGATAAGTAAAATTGGCCAATGGCGAAGCCATGATATTAACTGTATGTTCGATGAAGCCGGAACAACCATCAGAAGCGGTGACCGTCAACCTGACTATATATGAACTTGCCGTTCCGGCAAAAATATGTGTAACATTGGGATTGCCCGGGGAGAGAATGGTCACGGGGGCTGTACCGTCGCCAAAATTCCACACCCACTCTACGATCGAAGTCAGGTACCCGGGAACAACAAGAGACTGATCAGTAAACTGTACGGGAGATCCATGACAGTTCATTGTGCTAAAGGTAAATTCAGCCGATGGTAACGGACGGACCAAAACCTGTTTGGTTGTATCTTTTGTACACCCATTGCTGTTGGTGATCGTCAGTTTCACATTCATTACACCATAAGAAGAATAGGTATGCGATGGGTTCTGTAAGCCCGAAAGTGGCGAGCCATCGCCGAAATCCCATGAATAAGCAATGATGCCCGGAGCATTTGGAATTGAAATATCAGTAAACTGTGTTGGCTGATGCAGGCATACAGTATCAGCTATGAAATTGGCCAATGGTGCCGGACTTATTGTAATTGTTTTCCAGACAGTATCCGAACAATTGCTGGTATTTAATATGATCAGCATCACAATGTAACTGCCTGGCGCTGTATAGATATGAACAGGGTTTTGGAGGATTGAATTATTGTTTAACCCCGAAACCGGATCGCCAAAATTCCATTGCCAGGAAAGAATCGACCCGCCGCCATTGGTTTGTGAAAGGTCATTGAACTGGACGGATTGTTTGGCGCAGTTGGTTGACGGGAATCCAAAATCAGCAATTGGTGAAGGAATACTGTTGACGGTATGTTCTGTAAAGCTGGTACAACTATCGGAAGTGGTTACAGTCAACCTGACCACATGGGAAAGCGCCGTGCCGGTAAATGTATGCGATACATCCGGGTTAGCCGGGGCAAGGATGGTCACAAAGGTTCCGTCACCAAAATCCCAGATCCATTTTACAATGCTTCCAAGATACCCGGGAGGAGTGGTTGAGAGATTTGTATATTGAACTACAGCGCCAAGACAACTTGGTGAAGTGAAACTGAATGCCGCATAAGGTAATGGATTTACAAGGACAGGTTTAGTAGTATCCTTCTGACATCCATTAGAATTAACAATCGTAAGTTTAACGTTGAAAATGCCGCTAAATGCATAGGTATGGGTTGGGTTCTGTTGGTGAGAAAGCGCTGATCCGTCACCGAAATCCCATGAATAATTTATTATGCTTCCACCATTGGGGATTGAAAGATCAGTAAAATGCGTGATATTGTTCAGACAAGCAGTATCGGCAT
>JBEKST010000074.1:0-11811 GCA_049516815.1 Bacteroidales bacterium
CCGGCATCCAGCATTATGCAGATACCGTGAGCAAAATCCCGGCGTTGTCGGTCAGCACCAATGATGCAGATAATCTTAGCCACTGGCTCAAGACAGATCCGGATCTGAAATTATTCTTAAAAATATCCTGCAACGAACTACCGGAAATAACTTCCCATAATATTATCGGCGAGATCCGCGGAACACGGTATCCGGAAGAGATCATCGCCTTCGGCGGCCACCTCGATTGCTGGGATATTTGCCAGGGCGCACATGACGATGGGGCGGGTGTAGTTCAGACCATCGATATTTTAAGGATCTTCAAATCCGTTAACCTGAAACCCAAACATACCATCCGGGTCATCGTTTACATGGATGAAGAGATGGAACAACGGGGAGCGAAAGCCTATGCGGAAGCAGCAAAAGGCAGTAAACATATTGCTGCCATCGAAGCCGACCGCGGTGGCTTTACGCCCTGGGGATTCTCCATCGATGCTTCCGACGAACAGTTAAAAAAAGTAAAATCATGGAAAAACCTGTTACTTCCTTACGGATTGTTCTATTTCGAAAAAGGTGGAAGCGGTGTCGATATCCACGAACTGAAATCACAAGGTGTTCCATTGTTCGGATTGGTTATCGATTCACAACGTTATTTTGATTATCACCATTCTGTCAATGATTCGTTCGACAAGATCAACATCCGTGAATTGCAACTGGGAGCTGCTACTATGGCGGCGTTGGTATATTTGATAGATACATACGGATTGTAAATAGTTGGCGAGCTTATCGGCTAACTATCTATGCCTTTTCTTTCTTTACCGAATAAAGCTTCCTTACGGTGTAACCGGCACCCAGGAAAAGTAAAATAGAAACTCCGCCATCGATGGGAGCACCAACCGGTTTACCCCCGTTCTGTCCATGATCAGGCACTGAAGGTGGATCAGAAGGATCAGCAAATACAGAAGAGAAGGAAAAAGAAAAAAGACAAACAATGAATAGCAAAACAAATAATCGCATAAATTTTTTCATATACTTTTTATTTTAATTAGTTTAAAAATATTTTTCCATTAACGGTTTCTTTGTCAGTGAAAACCCTTATAATGTAATATCCTGAGATCACGTTCGGGGTCAGGATGTTTGTGGTACCTGACTTGAGTTCCTTTGAAAGAACTTCCTGTCCGAGCAGGTTATAAATAAATGCACGACCACTGCCGGTAGTATTCTCACTAGTGATATAAATATGATTTCCGTTCGAATAGAAAGAAACACCAAGCGGTTTCGTCAGCTCATTGCTCCCGAACGGACCTGAAAAATGGAGCAGGAACCGTTGGTCGTTATCACTGGTGGAAGCAGTAAATAAATAGACGGGATTCTGCATAAGGTTCTGGGTCTTGCCAGCTTTAAGGTCTTCCAGAGTGATGGTTGATCCGGAGACAAAGCTGTTCAACTCACTTGCTGTAAGGGTATATGAACCATCGGATCCTGCCTTGAAGCCAAGCGGCAATGCAATCTTAACTGCCGATGCAGGAAGGGAGTTGATGGCCAGGTCGGTATTATCAGGGGTTATGGTATAAAGCATTGGAATTTGGGGGTTCATGGCGCCCATCTTGAAAGCGTCAAATTTCCCGTCGTAATTTGCCGAAGCCTGTTCATAAAGCGCAATATAGGTTTCGTCGTTGAAGATCCCGTTATCCACCTTCAGAACTAAGTAATTTTCAGGGACCGATTTGCTTTCTTTATAAAAAATTCCAAGGCCGCTGGTTGTACGCATGGAATTGTCTATTGTAACGGTCTTTGTAGTTCCGGTGCTATTGGCATGGACAAAGAATCCTTGCATGGGCGGAATATACTGGGAACCAGAGCCTATGCTTCCTGTACCATAGTGAATGTAATAAAGATAAGCTTGATTGGTTGCATCATAATAGTATAAAGCATTATCAACTCCATCGCCTTTTATAACCTGGTTCCAGTCAAGCGAAGCGGCAAAGGGGTTTCCAATCATATTCCATCCTCCATATCCGCCGGAAGCATAGGGAGTATATGAACAGGTCAGAACAAATGGAGATGAAATAGGGTAAGTATTCAACGCACTGGAAAATATTTTGGTTTGATCGGTGGGATAAGCAACCAGGTAGCCGGTTCCAATTCCGAAATTGGTCTCAAAAAATGAATTCCAGTTTCCGGTGCCGTTTTTCGAATTAATCCAGGTAGCGGTTGGCTCATCCCATTTATAGAAGTCATCCCCGTAGTTTGGTGGATTTGCCACAAAACCGGGTTGTATAGCTTGAGCAGCTACCGGACTTGAAATAATATGATATTTTTTATCATTGGAAGCTGTATAGCTTTTAAGAAACCGCATGACTTGAACATTCGCATTATTGGTAATGGTGCCGTTATCAAGCAGGGCTCCTGTACCAGTTGCATCGGAATTGATGGTTAATGTACTGTAGTTAAGATCGATTTTTGCATTGGGACAAGCCAGGGAAGACAATGGATTAATAACAACATTAAACACCGTAGTTGCACCGGCGCCATTATAAAAAACGGCACTACTCGCGTCGGTATATCGCAATATTACATTCATGCCGATCGTAATATTGGTCGTAAGGTTCGCGGTGGTGTATTTTAACATTCTTCCTGCATCAAAGCTCCCGCTTCCACTGATGATGCAACTTGTGCCATCAATATCAAAGCTGACAAGATCGACGGTAGTTCCGCCATCACTGCTTCCGATAGTGCCATTGTCAGTAATGTCTCCGTAAACATCAACAAAATAAGTTGTAAACGCATTGTTATCCCAGAGTTTTCCTCCATTATTGACCGTCAGGTTATTGCATTTACCCGCATTATCTGTTACAGTTACAGTATGACTATTGAGAATGGTGACATTTTTACTGGCACCATTTGGGTAATCGGAAGCATCGTACCATATTCCGCCAATCTGTATTAACCATGTTCCAGGCGCATTCCAGTTTCCACTGGTTTTTGTCCGGTAATTTGGATTTACAGCTACAACATTAAATAAAGTACTTGTACCGGAAGTTAGAGTGGGAGTTCCGGAGGTTTGTGTTGCAGTGATCGTCAGGTTATGACCCTCCTGAAGAGTAACCCCGGATATAGTTACCGTATTTTGGCCATTAAGGATTGTTCCGGTAGTTGTTCCTCCAATAGTGCCTATTGATGTCAGTGAAATTCCACAATCCGAAGTTACATTTACAACATTATTCAATTCGTCCTGAACCTGGACCTGGACACTGAAAGGAACTCCTGTGGTAGGCGCTACTCCGCCATTGACAGAGATAACAGCAAGATGAGCAGGAGTTCCTCCTGTATAAGCAGATAAATTTGTCCAAGCATCTGCACTTGTGGCTCCATAAGATACCCTGACCCCATCAAATGCCCCAACCGGATTCGTTGTTCCCCTGTAATGCCAATGAAAATTACCAATAGTTGCGGGGCCATCGGTTCCTGAGGAAATTGTAGCAACGGCACTTGCTGTAGTTGGTTCGGATGATGGTGTCGAAGAAAATACCCATACATAAACATGATCATTTGTTGTTCCGGTAACATAGTCATATCGGACAATTACCAGATACGTTTGATTCAAATTGTATACTGTTGAACCATAAGTCCCGGTGGAAGCTGTTTTAGCAATTCCAATATTAAAACCAGAACCGCTTGATTGGGCGAATAGTTTTGCAACATAAGAAGTGCCCGTAGCAGGATCTCCGAGGGAAAGGAAGTATCCGGTTGAAGCAGATGATACACTTGTAAGACGGATCAGGACAGAATAAAAGAACGTATTTGTTCCTCCGGTAGTCGTTGTAAATCCTTTATAAACCCTGCTGGTAGTCGATGATGCTGTTGGCATGATAACATATTCACCCCCTCCTCCATTATAATTTGACATGGTAAGGGTCGTAGTATTACCTATAGTTGCATCGGGACCTGTACCACCTTTTGTCCATGAACCCTGTCCGGCCAGGTTACTACCAACTGTATATCCCGTGAAATCATCATACAAGAGCAATTGTGCTTTTGCATATGAAATGATCACGCAGGCAAAAACAAAAAGTAAAAATAATTTTCTCATACGATCAGTTTTAATTGATTATTAATAGTCAAATGTCTGTCACTCCAAATGATAGAGAATCCCCATCATCATCAAATTGAAAGAAGAAATCATTGAACTCGTCAGATTGATATTATCTGCTTAATCGGGTTGAATGCTAAAAGGTAATACGGAAAATGAAAAAAAATTGATAATTGACAATGGATAATTGATAATTTCGGGTATTGGGATTTGGGTATTGGGTTCTGGTTTTTCCAAGCGCCTAAAAAAATTGTAACCAGCTATAGCCAATATTTTTCCTCTTACCTTTGTTTCATAGTTGATAGAATATGCGACGACTATTCCTTTTTATCCTCCTCATTTGTTTCTTCCCCACAACCGGGAAAAATCCAATCCTCTTTATCGGACAAAAACAATATCCCCTGACCGATTGCCAAATCAGCATCACGCAGGGATCTTCAGCTGATATTTTAAAGAGTGCATCGGAATTACAGAAATACATTTTTGAGATCAGCGGAATGGAGCTAAGGATCGTAATTGGTAAACCCATCTCTGATATAAAAGGATTTGTCATAATCTCCTCTTCAGATCAGTCTTTGAATACCGGCTCAGGTGACCTTAACCCTGACGGGTTCAACATCCGGGCAGAGGGTGAGAAGATCTTGATAACCGGCGGAGCTCATAAAGGAACACTTTATGGTGTTTATGAACTTCTTGAAAAATATATGGGTTGCCGTTTCTGGGCCCCGGGTGAAGAGACTGTACCAAAAAGCGATATGATCTTCATCCCTGAAGTCAACGTCACCAGTAACCCGGCATTCGGCTCACGTGAAGTCTATTATGCAGGAATGGAAGATACGGACTTTGCAAATAAAATGCGGTGCGACAACCCTGCATGGAAAGGCAATGGTGACTGGGGACTTTGGGTGCATACCATGTTCAGGCTGGTGCCTCCGGAAAAATACTTTAACACCCATCCCGAATACTATTCACTTATAGCAGGAAAGCGATCTGCCACGCAACTTTGCCTGACCAATCCCGATGTGTTAAAAATTACCATTCATACGCTCGACAGCCTGATGAAGCTGAAACCGGAGGCAAAATACTGGTCGGTGTCGCAGATGGACACCTATGGGAACTGCGAATGTCCGCAATGCAAAGCCATCAATGAACGGGAAGGATCTCCATCCGGATCCCTTATCGAATTTGTAAATAAAATTGCGGCTGCATTTCCGGATAAGGTCATTTCAACACTTGCCTACCAGTATACACGCAAGGCACCTGCACACGTAAAACCAGCACCCAACGTGAACATCATGCTTTGTACGATTGAATGCAACAGGAATAAACCGCTGGAAAGTGATACATCCGTCGGCTCTTTCACCTTGGATATGCGGAACTGGTCAAAAATTTGCAACAATATCCTGGTGTGGGATTATGTCATCCAGTTCAGCAGCATGATCTCTCCTTTTCCAAATTTACATGTATTGCAGCCCAATATCAGGATGTTCAGGAAATTTCATGCAATTTCGATGTTTGAACAGGGTTGTCATGGCACCTATTCGGAGAACCAGGAATTAAGACAATATCTTCTTGCAAAACTGCTCTGGAACCCGGAACTCAACTATGATTCCCTGGTGAACAGCTTCTTGGCCGGGTATTACGAAGCTGCTGGCAACTGGATCAGGAGATACATTGACGATATGACCCGGTCGCTTGTCGAATCAGGGAAACCATTATGGATCTTCGGAACACCTGTCGAGGAAACCTCTTCCTTCCTTACACCAATGTTGTTGAAACAATATCAGGATTATTTTACTAAAGCTGAAAAGTCTGTAGAAAAGGATTCTGTATTACTCTGGAGAGTGAAAAAAGCCGAACTTCCTTTTCTTTATGCAAATTTGGAGATTGCCAGGAAAAATATCACAGGGCCTGATGGGTTCCTTGAGAAAGCAAATGGACGATGGATAACGAAGGAGTCATTTACACAGCATCTGACAGAATTTGTCAATGGGGCCAACTATTTCGGGGTAAAGTCTATCCATGAAAGAGGCCTGTCACCAGACAAATACAAGGAGGATGTTGAAAGGTCCATTCTCAATGCCTGGTCAGAGCATCTTGCACTGAATAAGCCCTACACATTGAAAAATCCCCCTAGTGAGAAATACCTGGCTGACGGCGCCGGATCACTGACCGACGGCAAGAAAGGATTTGAGAATTTCCACATTTTATGGCAGGGCTTTGAGGGGGAAGATTTTGAAATGGTGATCGACCTTGAAGTACCTGTAAAGTTTAATTACCTCAATGCCCGTTTTCTGCAGGATATCACCTCCTGGATCTTCCTGCCGAAATATGTGGAATTTTCTGTTTCAGGGGATAGTAAACGGTTTAGGAAAATTGCCAGGATTAACAATGATTCCATTGACAGGACGACCCTGCCCCTGATCCATGAATTTATTCCGCCATTAACCATGCACAAAGCAAGATATATCAAAGTTTTTGCCAAAAACCTTGGTGTTTGTCCGGACTGGCATATCGGCCATGGTGGAAAAGCCTGGTTGTTCACGGATGAGGTTGTCGTTGAGAAAAGATAATCAGGCCCACTTCTTCCTTCACCAAATCAGGATAACATTACAAACCCCCGCAAAAAAAATATTCTACAATAAAAAAATCTTAATAAAACTTAAAAAAGGATCCATTTGGTATACCTAAAAAAAGAAAAAAGCTAAGAAATGATATAATGACTGAATGCGGAAAATTACAGAATGAATAATTATGAATGAGTAATGAGTAATTAAAAAATGCCTCCTGGCGGAGGCATTTTTTGTGGGCCCAACAGGATTATCTGTTATGCAGGAAGTATGATCCTGACGGGCTGGAACTGAAGATCCGGAATTGCTTGCGGGATCACTTCAAGCCGATGCCTTTCGGACAGTGGGTAAGCAAATACAAAAGCTGGAAGGTCCGGTCCTTACCGGGTGGCTGAAAGAGAGGATTCATTAAACTGGTAACCAAGGATACATTTCATTTGGCCGGATATGTTGCATGTAGCCCTTGCGGTTGGTGGTAGTTTCCTGTATCTCCAAGATAGAAAAAAGAAACATCTAAGAGATTGCCCATGCTGAATAAGTATTGCATATCCGTATAATAATCTGTTCCGATCGGAACAAGGTAATCAACGTGTACTTTGATGAAGCCCCAAGTACGGCCCTGCGGACAGGGTGGAGGAAGGAATTTCCAGTACATATCTCCGTTGACGCCGCTCACCCAGGTTTCTCCTTCAAATTGAGGATTGATATGCAGGGGAATGGGTTCAAAATAGTCATTCAGCGTATAATAATAATCAACATCGATATATGCCCTTATATCGATCGGCCTAGGTTGGTTGGCTTCCATTTCCGCGATGATGGATACTTTCAGGGTGTCTTCAGTGCAGGTAAAGCCTGGAAATGGAATGCTTACGCTGTATAAATGATACCCATTCAACACGGAATCAATGATATCAAACGGAACTTTATAGACCGAATCCCATTGTTTACCTCCGGATAGGCATGTATAGCCTTCACAAGGATCAACAGCGACAGTCGCTTCCTTATGTTTGTCACAGGAAATGAGCGCCAACAGGAAAAACGAAAAGACCAGCAGACAGAGTAACGATGGTTTCATAATTGATAAGTTGTTAATGATGGGAGTCAAAAACGAAATACAAAACTAAACAAATTGAGAAAACACGGTGAATCCGGCAGCTTTATGATAAAGCATTTTGCAAATTTTTTCAAGACTATTTTTTTAATCCGCTTACGGCGGACGCGCGCCAACTGGGAAATAGTCTAAATTTGAGTTAAATCAAATGCGTATTCGTAACTGATTAAACTTTTATTTTTTTCATTTTTCTTCCAGGCTTCTTCCAAATGACTTAACTTAATAATGTCATTAGTGCTTGTTGTTTTAAATTTGGTAGAAATGGTATTTAAAACTTTCAATTCTGACTCTGTGAATAATTTGGGATTGAAAGATCTATCCTTTCTAGCTTTAAATTGTTCACCCGTATAATTTTGAGGAAATTGGATGTTATAAATATCAATTTCGTCTTTATTAGCTAGGTACTCAAATATGCTTTGAAAATTAACGGGAACAGGCCCCATATCAATGGCTTGATATCTAACACCGCTAATGGAAAAACAACTCTGTTTGAACATTAAAAAATCAGCAAAGAATAACAGCTTATTCATCTTTGTTTTGAATGGCTGTAACTGTTCTGAGAAATACACTATCATTTCCGTTAACTTTTCAAAACTAGGATTTCTATATCCTGAATAAATATCAGCTAAATGATCACCAAGTAGGTAATTTTTCAAATTGAAATTGAAAATATTTCGCTTCCTTTCCTCTATTAATAATTGAGCTTTTTGAATATACTTTGTTTTTGAACTAGTATCCAATAAGTCACACAATTCAACCATATCAATAAACTTTTTGGGGTCATCTACCATTTGGATCAATCGTGCATTTGATATACTTGGCATTTCACCAGATTCATATTGCCGATAACTATTTGCCCCAAACCCCAAAATAACAGACATTTTGGATGCTGACAATCCATATTTTTCTCGAATTCTGGTAATTTCATCCGGGAAAGGAATATTGTACTTAGCCCGATATTGGTTATAAACTTGGTCAATATTTAATTCATCCAATTCGGTTGTGGTAAAGTTTTCACCACTATCCTCGCATTTGTAATAATGAAAAATAACATCAAATGCATCTTTTCTTAATTCCAGTGACCTTTTTTCTTTGGCCAATGTCATTTTTTTCCCTGTGATTGGACTTTTCATTGTGTCTTATTTAAAAGGATAATGCATTCTGTGTTGAGCTAAGTGAAAGGAAATACATATAACACTACTGTTCATTGCTCCCATTGTAATTTTAATGAACACTTCCTTTTTTTTGATGATTTTGCCAAATATCCACATATCAGCACCCCCATAAAGCTTTTCCTTGAAAGGACCCTCGCTGTAATCTTTAAACTCAATTAATTCTATGATAGATTTGCGTTCTATTGGGCGAATTTCCAAATCTACCAATGCTTGGGCATTTTTGCCTCTATCGTCTCGGAAGATTATATCCCAAAATTTCATTTTCTCTTTGAAGTCTTTTAGGAATGCTTTTACTTCCGGTTCAGAACTCATTGGTCAGCTTAGTTTTGCAAAGGTAATATTTAATTTATTCAAATGCAACTAAAAAGTTGAATAAAATATAAAAAATGACCAAGTAATCAACTATAAAGTTGACATATGAATGATTCCTTGAATTGATTTGCTATAACTTAGAATTTCGACGAGATTAATTAGAAGGAATCCGATCTCAATTTATTTATATTCTTTTAATGTATGATTGTAATATTTCCCGAAAAAATATAAATAAAGTTCTAGAATCCCATTCTACCTCTCGATATATCCCAGAACTTATTGAAAAATGCAATGAGTTTTTCAAGTGCAGTATCTCGTTTCTTTGTTCGGTCGCCGGTGGGTGTAAATCGTGATACAGGCGGCAATACTTTCGTGATTGCTGTACCAGTAGTTTGCACAAAACCATCGCGAAAAGCATTGCTAATGAATTTGTAGGTTTCGTCTTTGTCCAAATTTTCTTCTGTTATAATGCTTTCTAATTCTTCCATCTTTTTTGCATCAACAAAAGAGTGCCAATCATCATCAACGTTGGTTGTTGGTGTTAAAGATTCAATAAATTGTTCGATAAGGTCTTTTTTGTTACGCAGTTCCATACTGGAATCAATGGCCTTGTGGATACTTATTACTATTTCCTTGTCTTGCAAATGACCTGAGTGATATTTCCGGATTAACGCCAAAATATAGTCAATATTGATTTCCACTTGCTTGATCAGCTCCATTTCAAAGACGATGTCATCGTTCACATTTTCGTTATCGCCTTTGTTCTTGCCTCGGAAATCATGGTAAAGGTTGATATACATGCTGTGGTAATCCTGCACATCCCGTTCGGTCAACATCTCATTACCTGCAAACTCATCGAAGGTCGAAAGAATGTTTTTTACTTTCAAGATGGTACCGTATAACTTGATAAAGTCTTTCTGGTTCTGTTCTCCAATAATCTGTGCTCCTACCGGAAATTTATCCTGTAATTCACTTACCAAATCGGCATAACCGCGAACATCTTTGTCACCATTTTTATAGCCGTTGTAATATTCATCGTAGGTTTTCAGTAACACAATGCCTCCGGCTTCCTTGTCGCCAAAGAGTGCAATACTCTCATTGGTTGCTTTTTCCAAATTGCGAAAGCAAACGATATTACCAAATGTTTTAACTGAATTGAGAATACGGTTGGTGCGTGAATAGGCTTGCAAAAGTCCATGCAACCTCAAGTTCTTATCCACCCAAAGGGTGTTCAAAGTTGTTGCATCAAAGCCCGTTAAAAACATATTGACCACAATAAGCAAGTCTATTTCGCGATCTTTTACCCTTTGCGATACATCTTTATAATAGTTTTGAAACTTATCGCTCGAAGTATCAAAATTGGTCTTGAATATCTTGTTGTAATCTTTAATGGCTGCATCCAGAAAATCGCGCGAACTTTGGTCTAATTTACTGGTATCTTCGAGGTTTTCATCTTCGATAATTCCATCTATCTCCGGGTCGTCTTCATTAACGCTAAAACTATAAATAGTAGCTATCTTCAGTAGGTTATCGCTTGGCAAACCAGCCATTTGGTTCTGAAATTCAGCGTAATATTTTTTTGCCACATCAATAGATGAAACCGCAAAAATGGAATTAAACCCAGCCAATCGACGGTCTTTCAACTGATAAAAACTGTTGCGTTTGGTTTTTTGGTCAAAATGTTGACGGATATAATTTACGATATTACTGATTCGCTTTGGTGCTGCCAATGCTTTTTCCCTGTCAATGTTCCACACTTTGGCATCCTGGATATTTTCTTCCTCACGCATTGTACTGATATAATCAACACGGAAAGGCAGCACATTTTTATCGGTAATAGCATCTACAATGGTATAAGTGTGCAACTTATTGCCAAAAGCCTGTTCAGTAGTTCTCAAATCGGAACGGCTACTACTGTTTGAATTGACGGCGAAAATAGGTGTACCGGTAAAGCCAAAGATGTGATACTTTTTGAAAGTTTTTGTGATTGCTGTGTGCATATCGCCAAACTGTGAGCGATGACACTCGTCGAAAATGATGACGATATGTTTATTGAAAGCCGGATGACTTTTTTGTTTCTTAATCAAAACCGTTAGTTTCTGAATGGTAGTTATGATAATGCGTGAATTAGGGTCTTCGAGTTGTTTCTTAAGAATGGCGGTATTAGTATTGCTGTTTGCCGCTCCTTTCTCGAACTTGTCGTACTCTTTCATGGTTTGATAGTCGAGATCTTTTCTATCCACCACAAACAGTACTTTATCAATAAATGATAATTTGCATGCTAATTGGGCTGCTTTAAATGAAGTGAGCGTTTTACCACTGCCGGTGGTATGCCAGATATATCCCCCGGCTTCTATTGTTCCAAAAGTTTTGTAATTGTTTGAGACATTTATCCGGTTCAAAATACGCTCAGTAGCCACAATTTGGTATGGACGCATGGCCAGCAACAGTTTGTCGGAAGTGAAAACACAATACTTTGTAAGTAAGTTGAGCAGGGTATGTTTGGCGAAAAATGTACGGCCAAAATCCATCAAATCGATAATCGGGCGGTTGTTGCCATCTGCCCACCAT
>JBEKST010000075.1:0-11732 GCA_049516815.1 Bacteroidales bacterium
TTTTTCTTTGCCGGTAAGATATGCGGTATGACAGTTTACATAAGCGGCACCATCACTGACATCCAGGGTACTACCGTGGTTCCAGGACACAAGGTGTATATAAAGACCGATTTTTCATCACCGTTTCATTACTATATAACGGAATACACGGATGATAATGGTTATTACGCGGATACCGTTCAGAATGTACCGGCTTATCCGGTATCGTTCCAGATTTCTACTTACGATTGCAATAACGAGGTTCATATAATCACGGTCTTAAGTACAAATTCTCCTATCGTTGCAAATTTCCAGATCTGTGTACCTCCATACTCAGGCTGCCGGGCCAATTTTACTTACGACAGCATTGCCGGGTTGGATTATCAGTTTATAGATCAGTCGGAAACCAATTCAACCATTATTACCTGGAACTGGAATTTCGGAGATCCGGCTTCCGGAACAAATAACCTTTCATCTTCACAGAATCCACATCACCTGTATTCCAATTCAGGTATATATGATGTTAAGTTGCTTATTCAAGCGATTAATGGATGTCAGGATTCAATTGTTAAAACGGTATTTATCAAAATACCTGATAATCGGGTCATTATCTGGGGGCATATAACAAACGAACAAACAGGTAAACCTATCCCAGACAACCCGGTGATGATCAATACTACCCTGATCCAGTATTCAAGTGTGGTATACAGTGATCTTAACGGGGCCTATGCAGATACTATCGCCGCAGTACCCGATGGTATTCCCATTAGCGTTGCTACTTATGATTGCCATAATCTTCTGCATTCCAATACGGTTTATAGTTCACCTTTGCCGGTGGAGGTAGATTTTAATATTTGCCTGAATGAACAATGCAGAGCGGGATTTATTGCAGTGCTGGATTCCAATAACAGGATTCAGAATACATTTTTATTCCAGGATCTTTCTTATGGTGATCCTAACAAATGGAACTGGACTTTTGGAGATGGATCTACAAGCACTGAAAGGAACCCCATCCACCAGTTTATAGCACCCGGGAGTTATACAGTTTACCTTAACATTACCAAAGAAGACTCGTCCGGAGCCTGGAATTGTTTCGATTCTACCAGCAGGATCGTTAAAACATGCTCTTACTACAATATCGGAGGACTTCTGTTTGCCGGGCAGTTTCCGATCAACAATCCACATGATTCAGGAGATACAGGAGTGGCTTACCTTTATAGGGCGCACAACCGGTGGATCGTTCCGGTGGATACGGCAAATTTTACTTACCTGGGATATTATACGTTTCTGAATGCGCTTGAAGGAACTTACATCGTAAAAGCAGGGTTGACTAAAGGCTCGGTTCATTACGACAAATTTTTACCTGCCTACAACGGGAACCAGTTAAAATGGCAGATGACAGCTTCCTTTTTGCTCGATCATAATATCTTTGATAACTCTATTCACCTTTTTGCTGGCAATGACAGTCTTTCCGGGCCGGCCAAACTGCAAGGGTCGGTAATCCATAAAGATGACAACTCAAAACTTTTCAACACAGAAGTATTGCTATTCAATGACGATCTGGTTCCGGTCAGGGTCACAAATACAGATCCCGAAGGGTTTTTTGAATTCAATGCCCTTCCTTATGGAACTTACAACCTTTACCCTGAGGTTACCGGGAAATATGCCAAGATATTACAGATAACTGTCGATTCACTGCATCCTGTTGCCGATGGATTGCAGCTTGAAGTTTTCGACCATGATGTCACCGGAATATCCCCGGGTCAGGGAAAGAAAAACATCATGATCGGGAAAATTTATCCCAACCCGGTTACAGAAGATTTTCAATTCTGGGTCCAATCACCGAACACGATAATAATTCAAGCTGAGATTCTGACCCTTACCGGGGAGCGGATCTTCATGAAAACAGTTGGTTCGGTGCAGGAGAGGATGTTACTGACCCTTCCTTTGCGAAATATTCCAAGCGGCATGTATTTCCTGGTTGTGAAGACCGGAGATGGCCATATTCTCAATACACAGAAGATCATAAAAAATTAAAACACCAGGCAACTATTGAATTTATTTGTGTTTCTTATTGTAAGATAATTAAATGTTGTTTCATAAATAAACGATTATTCATTGTACAAAAAACAGGTATTATGAAAAATTTTTTCTCCCTCCTTATTATTTTGCTGGTCGCAACCTTCTCCCTGACCGCCCAGACCATAACCGTTCATGTTTCCGGTACGGTATTGCGTGATTCAACCAATGCTCCTGTTGTCAACCATGAAGTTATCATCCAGGCTGACAGCAATGCTTACGGGTTTGTCTTTTATACTTCCCGGTTTACTAATACAAACGGGTTCTATGATTGCACGATCTATAATGTTCCTAACACAGGAGTAGCTGTTACTTTTATCGTGGAGACCAAAAACTGCGACAGCACCTGGCTGGTGCAGACCTTTATCGGGAACAGCACTCCGGATACGATAAATTTTATCATCTGCAACGGGAACAATGCTGGTTGCCAGGCTGAATTTACTTATTCGGTTGACACTACATCGTCGCAGAACATGGTTTATTTTTATGATTACAGCACTCCTGTTGGTTCGATTACTACCTGGCACTGGGATTTCGGCGATGGCACTGGTTCCACCATCACATTCCCTGACAACCCGAATGTAACCCATGTTTATGCAGGTGCTGCTCTCACTCACACTGTTTGCCTTACGATTGAAACAAATACCAGTTGTACGAGCACGATTTGTCACGAAGTCACGACAGGCCAGAACACAGAATGTCATGCCAACTACACGCATTATGCTGACAGCACCAATATTCTTCATGTGCACTTTTATGATGCAAGCACACCGCAAAACCTTATTACTTCACGGCTGTGGAATTTCGGAGACCCAAGTTCGGGAACAATGGATACCTCCATCACTTATGATCCATGGCATGTATTCACCCATGCCGGACTTTTCAATGTCTGCCTCACCATCTCAACCTCCACGGGTTGTACTTCGACTTTCTGCGACAGCATAATAGTTGGATCCAACAGCAGCAATTGCGAGAACTGGATGACCTATACAAATAGCGGACTTACATTTACCTTTGAAGGCCACACCCACAGCATTTACCCGACTACCTATGCCTGGGACATGGGTGATGGTTCTCCTGGTCTGACCGGGCATGTGGTAACACATACCTATGCGACTCCCGGAACCTATTCCGTCACCTTGACTTCAGTCGATTCTACCGGTTGCGCATGGACCCGCACCCAAACTATCTCTGTTAATCCAACTGTAAATCTCTATGGTTATGTTTACCTGTCAGAATCACTCTATGTGGATCACGGACTTGCAGAGCTCATACGGTTGGATTCCGGAGTGGCAACCGTTGTGGATTCAAAGGAATTCGGCGATTCACTGGGTATGTATTGGTTCGGTGACGTTCTACCGGGGCATTATTATATAAGGGCATCGTTGCTTTCATCTTCAGCTTATTATGGTCAGTATGTACCGACTTACTATATTGACGCCGTTAACTGGAGCAACGCAACCCTGATCGAACTCGGTCAGCCGAACAATCCGTACAACATCCACATGCATCATGTCATGTCTTATTCCAGCGGAAACGGTAACATTTCCGGATCCATTACCCAAAACGGAAAATATAATGGAAACGGAACACCTGCTGCCAACGTGGAAGTATTGCTCCTTAATGTTTCCGATCAGGTACTTGCATTTACGATGACCAATACCAACGGTGAATTCAGTTTTACTGGTATAGCCATGGGAACCTACAAGGTTTATCCTGAAATGATCGAAAAATCAACGACTCCGATCACCGTCGTCCTGGATGCAACACATACCGGGGCAATTGTGGTATTTGCGATCCAGGGAGGAAATATTTCCGGTATTCATGATGAAACAACCCAGCCTGATTTTGCGATCTCGGATATTTACCCGAACCCTGTTTCAGACATTGCCAACATCACCATCCACACCCTGCATGCCATGCAGATCTCTCTTTCCCTTTATTCAATCACGGGGGAATTCATGACGGAGATTCCTTTAATTCTGCATCAGGGTGCGAATAAGATCGCAATCCCTGCTTCAGATCTCAGGAAAGGATTGTACTATATAAAGGTTGAAAAACCGGAGGGCGGTGTTGTTGTGAAAAAGTTTATTATAGGCAGATAAACTCGTTGACATGGAATGAAAAAAAGAGCGATCGGTTTTAATGATTGCTCTTTTTTTGTATGAAATTGATGACCATCAGATGTTGATGGATTCCCCGTGATTTAATACACGGACTTCAGTAGTTCCTTCCAGTTTGCTTGCAAATTCCTGCGGGTCAGCATTCAGGTTAAAATCCGGTTGATTCTCCGGTTTAGCATGGGGAAGATCAAAATGCATTGGAATGACCAGTTTTGGTTGGATCATTTTCACTGTTTTCACCGCTTCATCAATATCCATAACATAAAATCCGCTGATCGGAACCAGCATGACTTCAATAAGACCAATCCCTTTCATTTCCGGGATCAGCTCAGTATCTCCAAGATGGTAAAGCCTTTTCTCACCGGATTTAAGTATCCATCCCACACCGAATCCTTTCGGGTGAAAGGGAACTCCTGGCGCCCTCATCCTGATGATGTTATAAGCATGACAAGCATTCACTGTGATGGAATCAAATAAATAGGTTTCACCAGGGGCAAGCCCGATCCCATTCACAGCATCCTTGTTCTGCCTGGAGGTGAGCACTACGGTACCGGGTTTCCGGATCTTTGAAAGAATAGCGGGATCGATATGGTCGGAATGACTGTGAGAGATCAGTATCAGGTCGCCGGGTTCATTGTATTTCCCAAAAACAGGATCAAAATAAATCGTTTTGCCGGATGTTTTCACTTTAAAACTACTCCAGCCAAGCCATGTGATTTCCATTTAAGTGTTAAGTTTTAAGTGTTAAGTTTTAAGTATTATCATCTGTAAACCACTCTGCATATGAATTTGCGGTTTCTCTTAGCCGGAGGGAAAACAACTTTACTCCTTCCGGAAGCAGGGGAATAATCCTTTTTGAAAAATCGGCTAACAGGTTTTCGCTAGTCGGCTGATAATCGACCCAAACGATATTGCAAAAAACATCCCTGATTTTCTGAACATCTTCCAGCGGGTAATCCTTGTTCAGGATGAGGGCATGATCCACAGTATCAATGATGTTTTTCTTGATGATTTTTTTCAGATCACCGAAATCCATTACCATACCTTTTTTTGGCGAGTCTTTGTCTTCGACCGGAGTTCCGGTTATGGTGACAGATAATTCATACGAATGGCCGTGAATGCTTTTGCATGGGCCGTCATAACCGCGCAGGGCATGGGCAGTTTCGAATCGAAATTCTTTAGTGATTCGGATCGTTGACATGAAGTTAATTTAGAGACAAAGTTAGTGAAAAATTGAAAAAATAAATTGCGTCTCTCACATCTCATATCTCACATCTCACATCTCACATCACATCATCATAATATTCCGAGATGGTCGAGGAGGATTTTTGTACCGATCCCAATCAGGACGATCCCTCCCAGCAATTCAGCCCACTTTGCCGGGATGAAGCTGGATTTGGCTCCTAACCTTGAACCAATAAGAGATACGATGAAGGTTACACCGGTGATGATCGACGCTGCTTCCAGAATGTTCACTTTGATAAACCCAAAACTGATGCCTGTAACGAGGGCATCGATGCTGGTGGCGACCGACAAGGTCAACAGGACAGAAGTCTTCCGGATGTCGGTTGGCTTTCTTTTTGCTTCATGGACAAAAAACTGACTAACCATCCGGAGCCCGATGAAGACCAGAATACCGAAAGCCAGCCAGTGATCGACAGCCTGGATCAAGCTTTGAAAGGAAGTGCCGATCAGCCATCCAACCACTGGCATCAATCCCTGGAAAATACCAAAGAACAGCGATATTTTCAGCACATCTTTCCATTCCAGTTTTCCGTATGTTGAAAAACTTAACGAAACGGCAAAACAATCCATGGAAAGACCCAATCCGATAAGGAATATTTCGAGGATGGACATATTCGTGCGTTTTTCAAAGGTTTATGGGTTTATAAACTTTTCCTTTGCTATGCTTACAGAGTTCTGAGGTCAGAGAACAGAGGTCAGATTTCAGTCCTCCGATCTCCGACCTCAGACTTCCGACCTCAGAAATATCAATGCTACTATTTTTTCCAGGTTCTCTGCGTCGGTCTGATCAAAGGCGTTCAATGTGGCACTGTCTATATCAAGTACTCCGATGATCCTGTTTTTAGTATCCCTGAGAGGCACTACAATTTCTGATTTTGACCTTGAATCGCAGGCAATATGGCCGGGAAACTTGAGAACATCCGGCACAATAATCGTCTTCCCCTGATTAATTCCGGTCCAGCAGACGCCGGTATTATTTTCCAATACCTGGCATGCAACTGGTCCCTGGTAGGTTTTTACGATAAGTTCGCCATCTTTCAGGCAATAGAAACCAGTCCAAAAAAAAATTTCCATTTTGTGATGAAGAACTGCCACAATAGTTGCCATCCTGGCATCGATATCATCTGATTTTTCGAGGAGGTCTTTTAATTGAAAATAGATCCGGAGGTAACGATCTTTTTTCTTTTGTGATTCCATTTCCGGAATTTCAGGCAAGATCCAGTTCGACAGTAAAATGACGCATAATGGGCGCTTCACGGATGATCCTCACACCCCGGGTAAGTTCATTACGGCGGTCGAAAACATTTTTCAGCGCAACTGCGACTACGTCCATGTGGTTATTTGTATATACTCTGCGCGGAATGGCAAGCCGGAGAAATTCAAGTTTCGGATAACGGTTTTCACGGGTTAAGGGATCACGATCGGCCATCAGCGCTCCGATCTCTACGCCACGCACGCCCGATTCAAGGTAAAGCCATATGGCAAGAGTTTGCGCCTGGAATTCTTCTTTTTTGAGGCAGGGAAGAAAACGTTTGGCATCCACGAAAACAGCATGACCGCCAATGGGCTGCTGAATGGGGATTCCGAATTCTATCAACCGTTTACCCAGGTATTCGACCTGTTTAACCCGGGTGTTTAGGTACTCAAAATCAGTTCCTTCGTAAAGTCCCTGTGCAATCGCATTCATGTCACGCCCGGCAAGTCCACCATAGGTAATATAACCTTCAAACATAATGTTGAAAACACAGCACTGCCGGAATAGTTCATCATCCCTCATCCCGATGAATCCCCCAATGTTTACGATCGCGTCCTTCTTGCAGCTCATGGTGATGATATCTGCATAAGAAAACATCTCCAGGGCGATAGCCCGGATCGATACATCTTTGTATTTCTCCTCACGTAACTTGATAAAATAGGCATTTTCGGCAAAACGTGCCGAATCGAAAAGAACAATTTTCCCGTAACGGTCGGCAATCTGCCTTACTCTCCTGAGGTTTTCCATTGAAACAGGTTGACCGCCTGCTGAATTGTTTGTCAGGGTAACAATGATAAACGGGACTTTATCGGCCGATTTCTTTAACACATCTTCAAGTTTCTCCGGATCAACATTCCCTTTGAACGGATGATTGCAGGTAGTGTCAAAAGCCTCATCAATCGTACAATCTATAGCAAAAGCCTTGCGAAATTCAATATGTCCTTTCGTGGTGTCAAAATGAGAATTACCGGGAACCAGGTTTCCTTCTTTCACCAAAACCGAAAAAAGAACATTCTCTGCAGCCCGACCCTGGTGGGTCGGAAGAAAATGATCAAACCCTGTGATGTTGAATATCGCTTCCTTCATCTTGTAATAAGACGAAGCACCTGCGTAACTTTCATCGCCCAGCATCATTTCCGACCATTGTTTGTCACTCATGGCTCCTGTACCTGAATCTGTCAAAAGGTCAATAAAAACCTGTTCACTCTTCAGGAGGAAAAGATTATACTTCGCGTCTTTGATCCATTCCTGACGTTCTTCTAAAGTGCTCTTCCGGATGGCCTCAACCATTTTAATCCGGTAAGATTCAGAAAAAGGAAGTTCCATAAAAAGCGATGAGATTTATTAAGCGTCAAAGATAAAATTTTTTTCTGACTAAAGATTTTTTCGGAAGAGTTTGTGTAATTTGTAAATTTCATGTAGGTTTGCTAACAGAAAGAAACATTTAATTATGCTGTAATTTCATTTTTTTATCGAAGGAGGATTTATTACCATGACTACAAAAGAAACAAACGGAATCACAGGATTGACGAAACTCTCCGATTTTTCAGAACTTGCAAAAAAATCCGGAAAGAAAAAAGTTGCCGTTGCGGTGGCTCATGATGAACATTGCCTGGAAGCTGTTTGTGCCGTAATGAAAAAAAGAATCATCGATGCCATTCTGGTTGGTAACGAAAAAAAAATCAAAGAAATAGCTGCAAAGCTGAACTTGGATCTTACGAATGCCACTATTTTTAATGAAGAAAATGATACCCTGGCAGTAAAACGTGCGGTTAAATTCGTTCGCGACAAGGAAGCTGACATCCTGATGAAAGGAAATGTCACATCTGCAATTTTCCTAAGGGGAGTCCTGGATAAGGAACAGGGCTTGCGGAAATCGGAAGTGCTTTCGCATTTTTCCATCTTTGAGGTTCCAACATATCATAAACTGATTGGATTAACTGATGCCGCCATGGTGATCGCCCCCGACCTGAAGACCAAAGTCGCCATCATCAACAATGCCGTTGAATTCATGAATAAACTGGGCTATCCCAGGCCAAAAGTCGCCATATTGTGTGCCGTGGAGATGGTGAATGAACAAATGCCGGCCACGTTGGATGCTGCCTTGATTGCCAAGATGAACCAACGCGGACAGATCAAAAATTGCATTATCGACGGTCCGCTTGCTTACGACAACTGTGTTAGCAGTGAAAGTGCAAAACATAAAGGAATTGTCAGTGATGTCGCCGGGGATGCCGACCTGCTGGTCGCTGCAGATATCGAAGCCGGGAATGCATTGTATAAATGCTGGGGGTTTTCTGCCAATGCCCAGCTGGCTGCCGTTATCCTTGGCGCCGCAGCGCCCATCATTCTTACTTCGCGTTCCGATACAGAAGAATCAAAGCAGGCCAGTATCATCATGGCTGCTGCAGTGAACTAATCTCCTTTCCTTCCTTTCTGTCTGGAAGGTTGGAAGTACCAAACCAAGAACCTACACCTAATCAAAAACACTATGGCAAGCCGGTTGTTTTCCACAAAATCCATAGACGACCTGATGAGTCAGGCGTCCGATTCCAAAACCGGTTTTAAACGAACTCTTACTGCAACGAATCTGACAACCCTCGGGATCGGGGCCATCATCGGGGCGGGCATTTTCGTTCTGACAGGTCAGGCCGCAGCACAATATGCAGGACCGGCCATTGTCATTTCCTTTATCATCTCGGGACTTGCATGCGGATTTGCCGGTCTCTGCTATGCTGAATTCGCTTCCATGATCCCAATTGCCGGAAGTGCCTATACCTATGCATATGCAACACTGGGGGAATTCCTGGCATGGATCATTGGCTGGGACCTGATCCTGGAATACCTGTTTGCTGCTTCCACGGTTTCTGTCGGTTGGGGCGGATATGTTGTGAGTTTCCTTCATGATTTCGGGATCCACATCCCGACTGCTTTTACGGCAGCGACCGGAAGTGTTCTTGTGAACATCCCGAATATCGGATGGCAGCAGGTTACTACAAACCTGGTTTCCAACCTCCATTTACAAGGGATTGATATTAACACTTTGCCGCATGTCACTGCCATCCTTAATCTGCCTGCCATGTTTGTCATTGTCGTTCTTTCATTATTACTGGTTATTGGCATCAGGGAATCGGCCAATTTTAACAACGTGATGGTTATCACTAAGGTATCGGTCATCATTTTGTTTATTGCCATCGGAATCGCATTCATAAAAAACGGCAACTGGCATCCGTTCATTCCAAAAAACACCGGTGTCTGGGGCCATTATGGCTGGAGTGGGATCCTCCGGGGGGCAGGTGTGATCTTCTTTGCATACATTGGCTTCGATGCCGTTTCCACGGCTGCCCAGGAAGCAAAAAACCCTCAGAAACATATGCCGATCGGCATCCTGGGATCGTTAGGTATCTCCACGGTTTTATACATCCTGGTTGCCCTGGTCCTTACCGGAATCGTTAGTTACACAGTCCTGAATGTTGCCGATCCGGTTGCCGTTGGGGTAAATGCAATGGGAAATGGAATGTTCTGGTTGCGGCCAATCGTAAAGATTGCAGCCATTGCAGGACTTAGTTCTGTAATACTGGTCATGCTGCTGGGACAACCCAGGATCTTTTTCTCCATGTCAAAAGACGGCCTCCTGCCATCTGTCTTTTCCAAGGTCCATCCGAAATTCAGGACTCCTTATGTAAGTACGCTGGTTACCGGATCGGTTGCCATGGTTCTTGCCGGTATTCTGCCAATCAGTACTCTTGGAGAACTGGTTTCCATCGGAACCTTGCTGGCATTTGTGATTGTTTGTCTGAGCATTCTTGTCCTTCGCAGAACAAGTCCTGGATTGAAACGGCCTTTCAGGACACCCTTTGTTCCTTTCATTCCCATACTGGGCGCGCTGATCTGCTTTATTCAGATGGCTGCATTGCCCCTTAATACCTGGCTGCGTTTAATAATCTGGATGGGCATTGGGTTCATTATTTATTTTACATACGGGATACGAAGAAGTAAACTACGTAACCCCATTGATCCAATACAAAAATAACTATTTCGTAATATTTATGAAGGAAGTAAGAATACTTGCAATCAATCCGGGATCTACATCAACCAAAATTGCTGTTTACCAGGATTCAGAACCGTTTTTTTTAAAAAATATCCAGCACAGTCCGAAAGACCTTGCACCATTTCAACGAATAGCTGACCAGTTTCATTTCCGCAAAGATATCATTATGAAACAGCTTTCTGATGCGGAGATAAATCTTGACCAGGTACATGCCGTAATGGGACGCGGAGGTTTACTGAAACCAATCCCGTCCGGTGTTTATGAGGTTAATGAAATCATGATCCATGACCTTGAGAACAGTCCACTAGGAGATCATGCCAGCAACCTCGGCGGACTCATCGCCCATGATATCGCCATTGAGCTTCCAGATGCCAAAGCTTATATTGCAGATCCAATCACCGTGGATGAAATGGACGACATTTCACGCATTTCAGGCCATCCTCTTTTCGAACGGATCTCTATCTTTCATGCCCTCAATCATAAAGCAATCGCAAGAGAATATGCTAAAGCCATTAATAAAAGATATGAGGATTTGAATCTTATCGTAGTCCATCTTGGCGGAGGTATCACCATAGGAGCCCATAAAAAGGGACGCGTTATTGATGTAAACCAGGGATTGGATGGCGAAGGACCATTCGGTCCTGAACGAAGCGGGACATTACCAATTGGAGCGCTGATCCGGCTTTGCTTCAGCGGAAAATATACCCAGAAAGAAGTCCTGTGGATGAACAAAGGTGGCGGCGGACTGGTAGCCCATCTTGGAACAAACAGCGCCGTTAAAGTGGGGAAAATGATCGAGACCGGCGATGCGAAAGCAAAGATGATCTATTATGCCATGGCATACCAGGTTGCTAAATATATCGGCTCGATGTATGTCGTCCTGAAATGCGATGTCGATGCGATCCTTATTACCGGGGGAATTGCTAATGATAAAAACTTTGTGGCTTTTATACAAGAGTACGTTCACAAAATTGCCCCGGTCCATGTTTTTCCAGGAGAG
>JBEKST010000076.1:0-11713 GCA_049516815.1 Bacteroidales bacterium
ATACGTTGTTTACCTCTTCACAGTATCCTGAAGCGCTCCAATGTTACCGTGATTTTGAAAAGCAGTTTGATTCCCTCACGCTTTCTTTGATCCAGCGGGGACTTGAAACAAAAATGCAGTTTTGCCGGTATAAAATTTTTATCGGGGAGGGAGAGAAAAAGCTGGCGAAATTTGACAAGCCGGAGGCAGGATGGAATTTTTTTCTTGCGCGTCAACTGTCGGCAGAAGAAAAATATTCCCCCGATCCTTTACTCGATTCACTTTGCAAGGTCACATACCCTTTTTACCTGATCCACCTTCTCTATTCCGGTGAGTACAGAATCTGGACAAACCGGCTGGAAATGGCTCGCAGGTTTGCAGATTCCATCGCCTTTATCCAACGAACTACCGGAGTGGAAAGTTCAAGGGAGCTTTCGGATGCATTGGCAAGATACTGGCGGAAAATTGAAGAGCGGACCTGCTGGAATGAAAATGAAGCGGTGGAGGTATTTCTCCTTCGTGCACAGCGTGAAAGGGAAATAAAGGATTTCATCGTGGCAGCTTCCCTGACAGATTCGGCTGTTTCGCTCGTCCGGCAAATTCCAGATTGCCTGATCCCTTTGACAGGCATAAAAGATACCGCCGATAAATACCAGGAAGCCCTGGAATTTCAGCGAAGGCTAAAGCAGGTTGAAATTAGTGTCACTACCGGCCGGTTTAAAGACGCTGTCACAGGTTACCTTGATCTGGAGGACTACAACCGGGCCCATGATATCGGGCGGTTCGGGTTTCCCATTCTTCCGATGTTCGATTATATAAGGAATCGGTTTGTTCAGGAACTCACCCTTCAGTCATTTCTGTATTTCCAGGAAAAAAATGATTTGCAGGCAGCTTTGCGTTACCTGAAACTGTTAAGATTACAGGATTATCCGAGGAAGAATGCAAGGCCATTCCTGGAAGGACTCGGAAAAGAATATGCCGTTAAGGATTTTGGCGATCAACCGGATAAGGAACCTGTTGATTTGGTCAGGAGTTATACCGGAATGGATCAATGGATGAAAAGATTCAGGTTCGCATACTATTCCGAGGCTCAGATTTTACGGCATAAACCCGGTTTAAGATATTTGTTCAGGAAGTTTTTTCCCTGATAATAATTCAAACCCTGTAACCATTAAAACGTTTACAATCCGTAAAAGGATACAGTGAAAAATAGTGAAAAGAAGTATGATTCCAGGCTACTGCACGATCAGCTTTCCTGTTTCCGAATGATCTCCGGCCTCGAATTTATACAGGTACATCCCCGGAGAAACCTTCTGCCCGTTATGATCCAGCCCGTTCCAGGTAACTGTATGCGTACCGTCAGCGACTTTCCCGTCAAACAAACCGGCAACCGGTCTGCCATATAAATCCGACACTGTGATCCTAATCTGAAGCGGAGTGCTAAGAGTGAATTGAATCGTAAAAGCGCCTGATGATGGATTTGGATAAACAATGGAGTATCTCCCGTTTTCCTGAACCGTAATTGTAGGATCGCCAATGCCTGTAAATTGTGGCTTAGGTAATTTCACAGTTGTATAAAGATGATATTCCCCGGGTAGCAGGCTTATCTGGTCGGTAAGATTAGCCACATTCAAGGTATCACCGCTAAAGAAATCGTACCATGGACCGGTTTGGTTGAAACCAGGAGTGATGGTGCCCTGGTAAACGTCAAAGTTGCCAACAACCACTACATTCATGGCTGAACTGGAAATATTAATGTGTTTCAACGGCCCGGTCAGCGAAACAGAATAATCAGTGCTGCGAAAGGCATCATTATTTATTTTCAGGTCGATGAGGCTTGCGTAGGTATTGAACAGGTATCTGCGTTGCCACTGGTCATAATAGTCCCAGCGTGGCGGTTTGTCTGATAACCTGCAATCGGAAGTCATGCAGGGATAATTGATCGAGTAATCATACCCGAGTTCGCCAAACTCCCAGAGCATCTTGGGACCCGGGATGGTATAGAAAAATGCTGCTGCCATTCCATTCCGCTTTAATGATTGTGTGGTATCCCCCTTGACTTTATATTGCGAATTGGAATTGTTTCCTGAATGAATATTGTTGTACATCAGCCTTTCTTCGTCATGGCTTTCCATATAACCCACCAGGTGCGGATCAGTCCAGCCCCTTTGTTTATAAGATATCCATGAGAAATCAGAAAGGCTTCCGGTATTCCAGCCTTCCGTTGCCTCATTATAATTATAATTCAGATTTCCCCATAAAAGCATTCCATCGGCGCTTAATTCAGTTTCTTCAGAGTTATCTGCAAAATGTTCAAGGATCATGTATGCATTTGGGTTGACTGAATGAAGTACATTGGCGTAATTCTTCAGGATTGCGATGCGGCCTGTATCATATGCGGCCCAGAGTGTCATATTGTCGGGGTAGGAGTTTGTTTGTGTGAAACCTTTCGACATATCGAAACGGTATCCGTCAACATGAAATTCCTGTATCCAGTAAAGGATTACTCGTTCACAGTAGGCCTTTGTTTCAGGACTTTCATGGTTAAAATCACATCCCACATTGTAAGGATGTTTCGGGATGGGGTTAAACCACGGGTTATCTGCTGCCGGCCGGCTGTTCGCTCCATCCCAATAGAGCCTGACCAGGGGCGACTGCTCAAACTGGTGGTTCAGGACAATATCGAGGATCACGGCCAATCCCTTTGCATGAGCGGCTTCAACAAATTGTTTCAACCCGTTTTTTGTACCATAATATTTATCGGGTGCAAATTCGAAATCCGGATTATAGCCCCAACTATCGTTTCCTTCGAATTCCATTACAGGCATCAGCTCGATGGCATTTATTCCAAGTCTGTTAAAGTAATCCAGCGTATCGATCAGTGTGGGATAATCATGCTTGGCGATAAAATCCCTGATCAGTAATTCATAAATAACCAGGTCGGTGGGTGCAGGTGGTGTAAATGTTGTGGAAGACCAGGAATATGGAATCTGCGCAGTTTGCAGGTAAGATGCAATCTCTGTTGTTTTCCCGGTGGGATAGGGAAGGAGTCCCGGATAAGTTTCCTGGCTGATGTACTGATCATTGGGATCACTGATTTTATCCGCATAGGGATCTGCGATCCGTAGGGTTCCATCAACAATGTACTGGAAAATATATTCTTTCCGGGGTATCAGGTTGTTCACCTGGATCCAGAAATGCGTTCCGTCCGGCGTGCGGTTCATATAATTTTGCGAATCTATGCTCCAATTAGTGAAATCGCCGATTGTAAAGCAATGATCTTTGCCGGGAGCATATAAGGAAAGTACCACTATGGTGGAATCGGTATAGTTGATCCCGTCAATGATTCCTGTTGGCAACGCTGCTATGGGAGATGCAGGGATAACCTCGTAAAAAAAGGAATCTGCTTTGGATGCAGTATCATTTTTCGCTGCCAGTTTTACCCATTGCTTTGTCCAGTATTGTCCGAAATTGTTTGCCAGCAGCGTGTCGGTAAAAACAGTTCCTGCCACCTGCTTTACCAGGACATTGTTGATATACATCCTGATGGTATCGGCAAGGGGACTTGTAGCGCGAACTGTTATCGTATCGTTGAGTCTTGGATAAAGCGCTTTATCTGTGGGTTCCTGAATGGTAATACTGGTAGAAGACGGGTAAACATTGGTAAAGATATCTCCTCCGTCGGCTTCCCTGCCGACTATTGATCCATCCGAATTTCGGAAGACAAAAGCCATTTTAAGGATCTGTTCTGATGAAGGTACGCCATACCATGACCGGATATCCGGTTTCATTTTGATCTGGTAGAGGTTATTCCCCAGCGGGGTCATCAGGGCCTTTGGGAGGTTCTGGTTCCAGCTGGCAATCACGTATCTCCAATCGCTTGGTGAAGTACTGAGGTTGGTGATTACGCCGGTATGCGCATAGATAGGAGGAGAAACATTTTTCAGGGCACCGTTTCCTTTTGATGCGTCGTAGATCACTGTTACTGAATCGTTATCTGTCGGGTAAAACGGAACTGTAACGACGGTTTGGGCAGATAAAATCCCGGTGAAAAATGTTAAGGCCAGCATCTGAAGCAGCCGGAGTTTTCTTGAATGCATATAAATATTTTTAGGAAGAACAAAGTTACGAAAAAAAAAACCCGGCTCGCGGGCCGGGTTGATAAAACAGAAATAATGCTAATTCTTTATGAATTTCACAGTGGTGAAAGTATGGTCCGGCTTCGAAAATTTAACGAAATAGATGCCCCTGCCGAGACTAGATGCATCGTAGGTTACCCTCCCGGGAGTCATGGTCTCAAGAGTGCCGACACTTTGTCCGAGAACAGAAAAAATTTCAATGTGCTGAATGTCATCCATGTTGGTAAAGGTGATCAGGCTGGTCACAGGATTCGGATAAATCCCGGGCTTAATTCCGGCAAGTTCCCCAATCCCTACACTGACGATCAATCCGGTCCAAGTCCTGACCGGTTTCCCGATAAGTGAATCGCCTGTTCCCTGTGCGACAGGAGTGACTTCAAAGGCGATATACTTATGATAATCGAGCGTGTCAAGCACATAATTAATAGTCGAATCGGAATCAGTAAGCAGTTCAGGGTTTACCTGAGTCAGTGAATCTGCCCTGTACCATTTATAAATTGAATTGCCTTCCGGCTTGGAATTAACATCCTCATAGATATAAGAACCGGTGAGGGTTTGACCAACAAAATATTCGCCCTGGATGTAAAGATTATAAGCCCAGGGCGGTCTGAGGATTCCAGGGTTCTCGTCATCATACCAAGCATCCACCAGGTTTTGAAATCCTCCGGTCGTATCATGGAGAAAATAGAAGCGAAACGGACCTCCGTTCGGGAATTCCGATGTGTTCCGGTCCCCGTTGATCCTGAATTTGAATTTGATTGGTATAACAGGACTGATCAGACTCCGCGGGATGTTAAATGTTAACTGGTAAGTGCTGTCCTTGTTAATATCAAATAACACCTTATAGCTCCAACTATTCATCGAATCTGCAACATCAAGGTAATCCTTCAATGGTTGAGGATCAAAATGATGTGCTTTGATCTGGTAATACATGTGGCATTTAAAGGTCATGGGAACCGCAGTAGTATCAAAATCGTTATACATGTATTTAATGATCATGGAATGGCCGGGCACACGAAACATGCGATTCCCGCCATTGGGGAATTCCATATGGTTCGTATCCCGGTTGATCCTGAACCGAAACTCCTGTACCGTTAATGAATCCAAAGATAGAGTAATCTGGTAAACCAGGGTTGTATCCACTTTTTGAAGTGTCGCTGAACCCGCCCAGTTATTAAAGGTCCCGGGCATATCAATGGAATCGGTTGCAGGATTGAATCTTCCTTTTGCGGCCCATTGTGACATATCGACCTGGAAGAGGATCTGACCGGAATCGGGAACAAGCGGTACACTGATCCCTTTTTTAATACTGATGGATGAGAAATCCGGAATGGGGGCTGAACTTTTTTCCGGCATTTGTGAAATAACAATAGCTGGAAGAAGGATTAAGAAAACAAGTGGAAAGAAAGACATAGAAAATCGCTTCATGATCATGGAATTGAGAAATGCAAAGATAAAAAAAACAGCAACAAATAATAACGGCACTCCGGCAGTGATATTACATGGGATAAATTCAGCATTGGTGTGGATCTTTCTTTTGTCATCAGCGGATTATTTATCTTTCTCCTGATAAATTTGAAAATTTTTTTGGATGAAAGCGTTGAAATTTGCTTTTTTTATTTATTTTTACTGTTTAATAATTAACAAGATATTGATTTTTGGATTAATTTTACAGTGACTAAGTTCCAAAAGATAAATTTCAATATTCAATTAATGGATGTTTAACTTTTTAAATTCAAGATTATGAAGAAACGGATACTATGGTTACGTTATCTGTTCATTTTCCTTGCATTTGCTTCCGCTTCGGTTGCGTATGCTCAGGAAATCACAGTGACAGGCAAAGTAAAAGATGCCGCTGATGGAAGTTCAATTCCGGGTGCCGCCATTGTAGTGAAAAGCACTACTATCGGGACCGTAACGGATATAGATGGAAATTACACCATTAAGGTTCAGCCCGGAGCGATCCTGGTGTTTTCTTACATGGGATACCAAACGCAGGAAGTTCCTGTGGCCGGGAAGCAGGTGATTAACATTTCACTTGTAGCTTCAGTAACAAGCCTCAATGAGGTAGTAGTGATCGGGTACGGCACGGTGAAAAAGCAGGATGCTACCGGCTCTGTCTCTGCTATCAACAATAAAGATTTTAACCAGGGGGCTATTGCCTCACCGCAGCAGCTTGTTATCGGGAAAATTGCAGGTGTCCAGGTTACGACCCTGGGCGGTGCTCCCGGCGGTGATGCTGTTATACGTATCAGGGGAGGAGCCTCCATCAACGCATCCAACGATCCTTTGGTGGTAATCGATGGAGTTCCCATTGATAATTCAGCAACATCCGGTGCGCGTGGTTCCCTTTCGATGATCAACCCAGACGATATCGAAACCTATACCGTTCTCAAGGATGCTTCTGCTACTGCTATTTATGGTTCCAGGGCTTCAAACGGGGTTATCATCATTACAACGAAAAAAGGTAAAGCTGTCGCCGCTGGCGGAACAAAAAAGTTCGTTCATGAATATTCCGGGAATATTTCCATTTATACCGTACCCAAAACGGTGAGTGTCCTCGACGGGAATACATTCCGTGCATTGGTAAAGCAGAAATACCCGACCGATACCGGATTACTTGGAACAGCCAACACCGACTGGCAAAAACAGATCTTTAGGACCGGCATCAGCACCGACCATAACTTTTCTTTCTATGGCGGCCTGAAATATCTTCCCTACCGTGTTTCTCTGGGTTATATGTACCAGGACGGAATTCTGAAGACCGATAATATGAAAAGGACTTCTATTGGCGTTAACCTGAACCCTTCCTTCTTTGAGGATCACCTGAAGATCAATGCGAATGCTAAATACATGGCAATTGAAAACAGGTTTGCAGACCAGGGCGCCATTGGTGATGCCATCGCTTTTGATCCTACCCAATGGGTCAATAATTATAAAAATACGAGTGGATACTATATGTGGGCACAGGCAAACGGAACTCCTGTCACCCAGGCAACCACCAATCCTGTTGCGCTGTTAGACCTGAAACAGGATAAGGCAAAGGTGGACCGGTTCCTTGGGAATATCCAGCTGGATTATAAACTTCATTTCTTCCCCGACCTCAGGGCCGTTCTGAACCTTGGTATTGACCATACAAAGGCCAACGGGACCGTTTATATTCCTGAATATGCATCCTGGCTTTACACGGATAAAGGAGAAGACAATAGATATAGCCAGACTAAAAACAACTACGTACTTGACTTTTACCTCAATTACGTAAAGGATGTAAAAAGCATTAAGAGTAAATTTGATGTCATGGCCGGTTATTCCTGGCAGAACTTTTATGTTGCGAACACCAATATTAATAACAATGTTCCACATGATACAGCTCATGCCAATAACATTGTTCACAAAAAGCAATATTACCTTGTATCATTTTACGGACGTTTGAATTATACCCTGATGAACCGGTACCTGCTTACCTTTACCCTCCGCGATGATGGTTCTTCGAAATTTTCCAGTGATACCCGCTGGGGCTTATTCCCCTCTGCAGCATTGGCCTGGAAAATAAATGATGAAGCCTTTCTCCGTAATTCTAAAGCCGTTTCCCAGTTAAAACTCAGGGTAGGTTGGGGAGAGACCGGACAACAGGATATTACCGACAACTGGTATCCCTATCTTCCTTTGTATACACTCAGCGATCAATATACGAAGTACCAGTTTGGAAATGTCTGGTATTATACACTTCGTCCCGAAGGATACGATTCCAAGATCAAATGGGAGACAACAGCTACCACGAATGTCGGGATTGACTTTGGGTTCTTAAAAGACAGGATTACCGGTTCATTGGAATATTATTTTAAGAAGACAACCGACCTGCTGAATTATATTCCCGTTCCTGCAGGAACGAACCTGTCGAATTATATCTGGACAAACATCGGCGATATGCAGAACAGCGGGGTGGAAGTCAGTCTTGACCTGAAACCGGTTGTGACACATGATTGGAATTGGGATATCGGCGGCAACGTTGCCATCAACAAAAATAAAATCACCAAACTTACTGCAACCGATAATCCCAATTACCCGGGCGTTCTGGTTGGCGGTATCAGCGGAGGTGTTGGTAATACTGTCCAGGTTCAGAGCGTTGGGTATCCCATGTATTCGTTCTATGTTTACCAGCAGGTTTACGATGCCAACGGCAAACCGATTGAAGGTTTGTATGTTGACCGCAACGGCGACGGGAAGATCACTGACGCCGACCGGTATCGTTACAAGAGTGCTAACCCGGATGCTACTTTTGGCGTTTTCTCAACACTGAAGTACAAACAATGGACTTTGTCTGCTGCCGGTCATGCTTCGGTTGGGAACTATATGTATGACAATATTGCTGCCAACAGAGGTGTTTACAACAATCTCTACCGTCCGGAAGGCCCATACCTGGGTAATGTCACCACATCGGTCTATGATGTGAATTTCACCAACCAGCAATACCTCTCCGATTATTATGTGAAGAATGCTTCATTCTTCAAACTCGACTACCTCACACTCAGCTATAGTTTCGGAAACGTAATCAAGAACACTACGGATCTGCGTCTTTCATTCACCGTGAATAATGTGTTCACCATTACAAAATACAAGGGAGTTGATCCTGAAATTAATACAGGAGGAACTGGTTCAGGGGCCAGCGTGGGGATCGACAACAATGTTTATCCACGATCACGGGTGTTTGTTTTGGGTGTAAATCTTTTATTTTAACTCTTAAAATATGAAAAAAATGAAACGAATATTCAAGATAACATTCATGATAACGGCAATTACGCTGTTTCTTGCATCCTGTGTCAAGGACTTGGATAAAAAGCCGATTGATCCAAATGTATTTACATCGGTAAATGTTTATAACAATCCTGCAGCCTATAAGCAGGTACTTGCCAAGTGTTATGCCGGGCTGTCGGTTTCTGGTCAGCAAGGCCCATCAGGAAATCCGGATATAAGCGGAATCGATGAAGGATTTGGCGAGTATATCCGTGGTTATTGGTATCACCAGGAACTGACTACCGATGAAGCAGTCATTGGCTGGAACGACCAGACCGTTAAAAACTTCCATTCACAGGCCTGGGGATCCGGCGATGTTTTCATCGCCGCCATGTATTACAGAATCTTTTACCAGATCTCCCTTTGTAACGAATTCATCAGGGAGTCGACAGATGCTAAACTTGACAGCCGTGGAATCACGGGTAACGACAGGATCAATATCCAATATTACCGTGCCGAGGCTCGTTTCCTGCGTGCGCTGAGTTATTATCATGCACTGGATCTTTTCGCCAATGTTCCTTTTGTTACAGAGAACGACAAGGTGGAAAAATTCTTCCCGCCACAGATCAAACGTGCTAATCTTTTTACATATATCGAAAATGAATTAAAGGCGATTGAACCTTTAATGATGAATGCCAGATCCAATGAATATGGCCGTGCCGATAAAGCCTGCGTATGGACTTTACTTGCAAAACTTTATCTCAACGCTGCAGTATATACTGGAACAGACAGGTCCACCGATTGCATCACTTACTGCAAGAATATAATGGGTGCAGGATATACCCTTGAACCACAATACAAAAATCTCTTCCTGGCAGATAATAACCTCAGCAATGAGATCATCTTCCCGGTTACTTTCGACGGAATAAAAACGCAAACCTGGGGAGGAACTACCTTTATTGTCCATGCTGCCGTTGGCGGAAGTATGGTACCCGCCGATTACGGTATAACAGGCGGTTGGGGCGGTACACGAACGACCAAAGCTTTTGTGCAAAAATTCTATCCTAATCTGACAAAAGGCTTATGGTCATCTCCGACGCCTCCTAAAACCTCTAAATCTTACCCTGTTCTGTATGTTCCGGGTTCATACCAGGGATGGAATCCGGCAAACACCACAACCGTGTTAAAATCCGTTGCAAGTGACAATAAATTCGAAGGTTATCTGAACTTTCCGGAAGCAAGTACACAATTTAAATTTAGCACAACACCTGCATGGGACGGAAATGACTATGGTGACGATGGCACGTCGACCCAGCATCTGGTACATCCCGGCAACAACATCCAGGTTACCGGCGCAGGTTATTACAAATTAAATGTTGATATGACTGCCCTCACATACACCGTTGTAAAAACTACCTGGGCCGTCATTGGCGATGCAACACCAGGTGGATGGAGTACAGATTCACCCATGGTTTATGATACAGTTGGGGGTGCTAATGTTTGGAAAGTTGTTCTGGACCTGACTGTAGGAAGTCTTAAATTCCGTGCAAACAGTGCATGGGATATTAATTATGGTGATAATCTTCCTGCTGACGGAATCCTGGAAGCCGGTGGTGCCAACATTGCGATCACAGTTGCAGGTACTTATACCATTACCATGAAACTGGGTTATCCTGATTATACCTATTCCATTGTTCGGAACAGTTTTGACAGAAGGGCCATGTTCTGGACGGCAGGACAATCACTTGATATCAATGATATCGGATCCTTTACCGATGGATATGCCGTCACCAAGTGGAAGAACATTACCAGTACAGGTGCACCCGGGTCAAGTCTTGCCTTCGAAGACATCGACTTCCCGATGTTCCGTCTGGGCGATGTTTACCTGATGTATGCTGAAGCAGTGTTAAGACACGGAAGTGGTGGTGATCTGAGTACCGCACTGACGCTTGTGAATGACTTGAGGACACGGGCTTATGGTGATGAAGGCGGTAATATTACAGCTGACAAACTTGACCTGAACTTCATTCTCGATGAAAGAGGACGTGAGTTGTATTGGGAAGGCTACCGGAGAACCGACCTCGTCCGTTTCGGCCAGTTCACTGATGGCGATTATGTATGGCCGTGGAAAGGCAATGCAAAAGATGGTATTAAAACGCTGCCGATGTACAATATTTTCCCGATTCCGTCTGCTGATGTCTCTGCCAATCCGAATCTGGTTCAAAATCCTGGGTATTAATTTGTATAAAATCAAGATAATATGAAAAAACTATCAATCATTATTTTTTTAATAGGTTTGGTGGGCCTGTTTTCGTGCAAAAAAGACGAAACCAAAGCTGTCATCCAATCTCCTACCGCACCGGTCCTGAATGTGGCCGGAGGTGATACAATCGTGCTCCAGAAGGCCAATGCAGATGTGCTGATCACCTATACCTGGTCCGCTGCGAGTTTCGGTCTTGCTCTTGTTACAACTTACACCCTTCAGGTGGATAAGCAAGGTAACAACTTTAAAGATCCTATTGCAATTGGAGCAGTGACAAGTGCAACATCGTTTTCCATTCTTACCAGCGACCTGAACAACAAGTTGCTTGGCATGGAGTTTAACCCTGATCTGAATCCGTCCACACCTATGGCTCTTGAATTCAGGGTAATAGCTACAGTCAGCACCCTTACAAGTACGGCCTATTCTCCTGTTGTCAGTAAGGTCATGACGCCGTACTATATAAAAATCGTTTACCCATTGTTGTTTGTTCCGGGAAATTACCAGGGCTGGAATCCGGCAGATTCCTCTACCGTAATTTATTCGGCAAAGTCGAACCTGAAATATGACGGGTATGTATGGATGGGCTCATCAGCCCCTC
>JBEKST010000077.1:0-11705 GCA_049516815.1 Bacteroidales bacterium
GGATGGATCATATTGTTTAAAGGATGAATCGTGTTCTTCATCAACGATCACCAATCCGAGATTTGAAAATGGAAGAAAAACTGCTGACCGGGCACCGAGGATTATTTTATAGGATGATCCGCTATCGTCTCTCTTTCCATGGATCAACACTTTATTCCAGATCTCCACCCGTTCATTTTCATTGAACCGGGAATGGTAAACACCCACCTTCTCTCCGAAATATCTCTTGAGCCGGCTGATGGTTTGTGTGGTCAACGCGATTTCAGGTAACAGGTACAGTACCTGTTGTCCTCTATCGAGCGCTTCCTGAATAAACTTTATGTAAAGTTCTGTTTTCCCGCTCGAGGTCACCCCATGCATCAAAACCACGTTCTTCTCCAAAAATGCCTGCCGGATTCTATCATAGGCTGTCTGTTGAAAATCCATCAGCTTAATGGAACTTACATCGGAAACTGCTCTCCCCTCCTCCATTCTGCTCACATTCTTTTCATACAGTTCCAAAACGCCCTTTGCCACGAGTCCTTCCAAAGCAGAGGGCGTGGCCTTGACACTTTTCAGCAATACGGTGCGTTTCACTTCCCGGGTTTCACCAGAATTCTTTTTTGACAGGAGCAGGAATGACATAAGCAATTCCATCTGTTTCCTGGCTTTTTTCTCCAGTTGATCAAAGAGGTCTTTGAATTTTTCTTCATCGGCATATTCTTCCGAAAGCCGGATAAATGTTTCTTTCCTGGGCCGGTATCTTTCCGCCAGTTCTTCTTCCATCAGGATGATTCCTTTTTCCAGCATGGTCTTGATGACGGGAATAACCTTCATCTGACCTATAATCTTTGATACTTCTGAGATTTCGATGGTCTGGCGGTTATGCAATGCTTCCACCAGAAGGCTCTCTTTCTCATTAAACTCTTCCTCATGAGGATCATAATCAGGATTCAGTGCGACTTTTGATTCACTGGCCAGTTTAAAGGCCGATGGAAGGGCAGCATTCATGACCTCTCCGGGATGGCAGAGGTAATAGGCGGCGATCCAGTTCCAGAATTTTAATTGCAATGGAAAGATGATGGGTACTTCATCCAGCACCGAAAGGATCTCCTTTGTTTCGTGGTCTTCGGGTTTGCGATCGTGAATCTCAATTACCAGTGCTGTATAGATCTTTCTTTTCCCGAACTGTACCACAACCCTGCCACCTTTCACGGCTCTGCCAGCCAGCCCATCGGGGATAGCATATGTATAGGCGCTGACCGGTAAAGGTAACAGCACATCGGCAAACCGGGATTTCGGATCCAAAGCAACAAGGGTAAAACTGTTTATAAAGCCAGAATGCGTGACATTTCGAGCATCTGGAGATTGATGTCTTTATGGTGTTTGATGGCCTTCTCAAAAGGAGTGAAAGTGATTTTATTATTGATGATCCCTACCATCATGCCTCTTTGTCCGTCCAGTAAGGCATTGACAGCTTCGTATCCAAGGGTGCTAGCGAGCACGCGGTCATACGCGCTGGGAGCTCCTCCGCGCTGAATATGCCCAAGCACGGTAACGCGCGTATCCATTTCCGGGAGTTTTTCCTTCACTTTTTTTGCGACTGCGTAAGCTCCGCCGAAATCGTCCCCTTCGGCCACGATCACGAGCCCGGAGGTTTTATTCCTGCGCCAGTCATGTTTCAGGAGGCGTGTAAGGTTGTCGATGTAAGTTGTGGTTTCAGGTACCAGGATGAACTCTGCTCCGGCGGCTATTCCGCTTCTCAGTGCTATGAATCCTGCATCTCGGCCCATCACTTCGATAAAAAACAAACGATCATGGGAGGTGGCAGTATCCCTTATTTTATCACAGGCTTCCACAACCGTATTAATAGCGGTGTCATAGCCGATGGTGGCATCGGTCCCATAAAGGTCATTATCAATCGTCCCGGGTAATCCGATGATGGGAAAGTCATTTTCTTCATCGAAAATGCCGGCACCTGTAAATGTGCCATTCCCACCGATGGCGACCAGAGCATCAACTTCAAACTGTTTAAGGTTGCTGTATGCAATGTCGCGGCCTTCCCGTTCCATGAATCGCTGGCTGCGGGCCGTTTTCAGTATCGTCCCTCCCCGCTGTATAATATTGGATACCGAGTGACTGTACATCTGTTCAAATTGACCGTCGATCAGGCCCTCATATCCGCGGTAGATCCCAAAGATCTCCACATTATGAAATATGGCTGTGCGGACCACAGCCCGGATTGCTGCATTCATCCCGGAGGAATCACCACCTGAGGTAAGGATTCCGATTCTATTGATTCTTGGCATATTTATTAATCTTCGAAATACAAAATTACCAAATTTCGTGACGCGTAACGCGTGACATGTGACGCGTGATAAAATTTTCAAATAACCCCTTCAAATTAAAAACCTTTGTGTTACTTTGCGGAATCATTGATACGTCTTTGCTGCGAATTGAAAGAAGGAGATGATCATAATTTTTTGAAGACCACACTCAATCCTTACCAATAACAACCTGCCCATGAAATTAAAGGTTATCCTTTGTGTTTTTATGTTGCTTGTTTTAACTTCAGGATTTACACAAATCCCGCAATCACCGGACAGTATTAATTCCAATGGTCAGAAAGAGGGAAAATGGACAATTTTATTCAATGAAAACTGGAAAGAGGTCAAAAACCCTGATAGCGCCAGGTATTACAGAAAGATCACATTTCTTGACGGGAAGCCATCCGGAATGGTGCGAGATTATTACTTATCAGGAAAAATACAGTGGGAAGGAAAATTAAAATCGGTTGATACAACAGTTTATGATGATGGATTGTTTATCTGGTACTATGAAAATGGAAATTATCAATCCCGGTGTTATTATCTCAATGGTAAAAGAAACGGGGAGTATCAACTTTATTACCCGAACGGGAGAGTCATTGTAAATGGTTTTATGAATAATGGAAGACTGGATAGTTTGAACACCAATTATTATCCAAACGGGAAACCTGCGTCAAAAATGCTTTTTCATCAGGATACGTTGTGGGATGTTTTTTTTACAAATGATCCATTGGGAAATCATTTACCGACAGGTGATCTTAAAGATGGTAACGGATATCATATCGGATATTATATGGATGGAAAAAAAAGAAGGGAAGGACAGTTTGTGAAAGGGAAAAAAGAAGGTTTATGGAAGGAATACGATATAACGGGAGGCTGGTGGGAAAGTAATTTCGTTAACGGGAAAATCAATGGAATATCAACCGGCTGGGATTCAAACGGGAAGAAAAGGGGGGAACATCTGTGGGTGAATGGCCAAAAGGAAGGTTTTTGGATTTATTGGTTTGACAATGGGAAAATATCTGCCCAGGGGGAATATAAAAATGGGGTCAAAGAAGGTTTATGGAAAGAATATAACAAATCGGGCGGATGGTGGGAAGGAAATTTCATCAACGGAAAAGCAGATGGGACCTGGACTGGCTGGTTTGAGAACGGGAATAAAAAAGGGGAGCATCTGTGGGTAAATGGGAAGAAGGAAGATCTCTGGGTTTCTTGGTTTGAAAACGGAAAAATATCCTCACAGGGTAATTATAAAAACGGTCTGAAAGAAGGCTTTTGGAAGGAGTACGATACCATTGGAGGATGGTGGGAAGGAAATTATGAAAGAGGAAAGAGCGTCGGGAAATGGACGGGCTGGTATGAGAGCGGAAAGAAAAAGGGGGAGAATAACTGGGTTGATGGTAAGAAAGAAGGCAAAGCTGACCGATGGTTTAAAAACGGAAAACCAATGTCAGCAGGAAAATATAAAAACGACCTCAGAGAAGGATTCTGGAAGGAATACGATGCCATGGGAGGATTGTGGAAAGGAAATTACTTGAAGGGAAAATCCCAGGGACATTGGATCAGCAGGTTTGCGAACGGGAAAAAAGCATCAGAGGGAGAATATATTGATGATATGAAGGAAGGCTCCTGGAAAGTATACAGTGAAGACAGAAGCTGGATGGAAGGAATATACAGCCACAATCGACGTGAAGGGAAGTGGATAGGTTGGTTTTCAAAGGAGAAAAAAAAGAGTGAATGTTCCTATGTCAATGGTAGAATAGAAGGAACTTCGGTTAACTGGTATAAGAACGGGAAAATATTATCCGAAGGTGCCTTTAAAAATGATCTGAAAAATGGATTATGGAAGGAATACGACAGATATGGCAACTGGGCGGAAGGAGAATATATGAATGGAAAATCCGAGGGGAAATGGACAATCTATTCTTCAGCCGGGACAGTCGTCCAGGTTGCAAATTATGAAAACGGAATCCGGGTAAAATGAAAGCATTTCTGGTTTTATGGGTGTCTTGGCAATGGCATATTTTCAGAATTCAACGAAATCATAAATAACAATTACGTATGAAAACCAAAATTACAGTTGTAATAAGCGGAAAAAGGGGAAGCCCGGTGTTTCCTTAAAAGGCAGGCTAAACCGGAAGAAACAATGATTACATTTGAGGTAAAGGATGGGGCTGTATTTATTAAATGAGCATAGATAAAATTTATCCTGAAAGAAATTTTTTTTCATTATCTTTTTGTTATCTCAAATTATATATTACCTTTGGTTCGCTAATTTTAAATTTATATTTGTTATGTCAACAGGTAAAGTAAAGTTTTTCAACGAGAGAAAAGGATTTGGTTTTATCGTAGACGATGAAACACAAGAAGACATTTTTGTACACGTCAGTGGTCTGATTGACCGTGTAAGAGAAAACGACCAGGTTTCTTTTGATATCACGGAAGACAAAAGAGGGAAAAAAGCAATCAATGTTAAGAAAGAGTAAAACCTTTTTTGTACATTGTGATGCACGAAAAGAAGCCATCCGCAAGGATGGCTTCTTTTTTTGTATTCAAATTGTCTTAATTTATGAAAACGAGTTGTATTTCTAATTGCCAGTCGACCCATCTTATCATTATCAGGGAAGAGGCCTTACCCACAATGCAATCTTGGTATTGAGGTACATCCTCATAGATGATGATGGAACCTTAACTGTTGGCGTCACAAGCAGTTTCATGAAATAACTTTCTTTTAGAAGGACCGGAGTAAGGTCCCTATAACCGAAATGGATCGTTTTTTCCTTTGGATCAATGATACCTTGTGATGCAAGGGTAGTTGATGGTACAAAGGTAGAATCGGCACAACCGATGATTCTGACAAATGAAAGCCAGTCAAAAGTTGAGTCGGGAGGATCGGTGATCACCATGGACATTTTAATTATTGTAGCCGATTTAATTTCACCGTTGATATGGTTGGAACTCAGGATGCTGTCCAAGGGTATTTTAATTTCCCCGGAATAAAGTGTCACCTCTTCCAATCCAGAACTATTCGAAGGATAATTAAAATATATATTGGGGACCGTGTATTCAAAATAATAGGAAATAACCTGTGTCCTCTTCCCACATGAACAGAAGGCAAGGAGGAAAATCCCCATTGCTGCAAATAGCAAGAGGGAGAATGCTGACCTGATTTTCATCTCGATTGAGGTTTTTGAATAAACAGAACTCTATTGTTCATGTTAAACGCAGGAATTTCATAGATTATTGAGTTTGTTCAGAAATTTTGCCGGAGATTTAAAGGGATGATCCTGGTATAATAATTTCCCGATATTAAAAATGACATTTTTGGGGGCCTTTCAGGCAAAGAATTAGAAAGAACAGTTTGCTGCTGGTTGCGGATTACAAGGGCTCAATATGAAGTTTTACCTTGGAATCCAGGTACATATTTATGGAGGAGGAGGCAGGGATTTGTCCGCTCGGGGTCGCAAAGATCTTCAGGTAATAGCTGTTCTTAAAAAGGATCGGTTTAATGTCGACGTTTTCTGTTGCGAGATCGATGATTTTTGCTCCCGGGTCAATACCTGTGACAGCTCCGAGGTCGGTGGTCTGCTGGAAAGTGGAATCTGCAGATCCAACCATCCTGACCGACTCGAGCCAGTTGAATGTCGCTTCCGGAGGTGCAGTTATATCCATGGCAAGTCTTAACAGATATGCCGAAGCAATAATCCCGCTGGGAATATAATGGGCGCTGAGGATACTGTCGAAATTGATGGACAACTTACCGGTATAAAGTGTCACTTCCGGTAATTTCTGATCCTTTGGAGCATAAATGAAATAGATCTTCGGGAAGGTGTAAATAACATCAAAAGCCGCAAGTTTCTTGGCTTCACTGCATGAAGTAATTGTAAAAAGAGGTAACATCAAGACCGCACCCATAAATAGCCATAGAGAAAATCGAATTTTCATAGCAGGGTCTTGTTTGAGAAAGAGAAAAATAACCCTTTCCGGTATTACTTATTGAGCATTACCGGCATGACAAGCATAAGGATGTCCTCATTTTTGTTCTCCTGGTTCACGGGAAGAAGGATACCGGCCCTGTTTGGCGCCGACATTTCCAGACGGATCTCATCAGTATCAATGTTATTCAGCATCTCGATCAGGAATTTCGAGTTGAAGCCGATCTCAAGGTCATCACCTTCATAATCACAGGTAAGACGGTCTTTCGATTCCTTTGAAAAATCCAGATCTTCCGAAGAAAGAATAAGTTCTTTCCCCGAAAGCTTAAACCGTACCTGATGGGTCGACTGGTTGGCAAAGATGGCCACGCGGCGGATGGTGGTGAGCAGGGCATTCCGGTCGATCGTAAGTTTATTGGGATTCTCGGTTGGGATGACGGCATCGTAATTTGGGTATTTTCCATCAATGAGGCGGCAAACAAGGTGGATGTTCTGGAAGGAGAAGAACGCATTGGTGCGGTTGTATTCTATGCTGACAGGAATATCCTGTCCAGTAATAATATTCCTGAGAAGATTCAGCGGTTTCTTCGGAAGGATAAAGGAGGCTGACTCATTCGATTTTGCATCGGTTCTCTTATATTTCACCAGTTTATGGGCATCGGTGGCAACAAAGATGATATCTTCCGGGGATAATTCACAGAAAACGCCCGATAATACCAGCCTGAGTTCATCATTCCCAGTTGCAAAGAGAGTTTTGTTGATGGCCTGCGAAAGCAGAGAGGAAGTGAGTTCTATGGAAGTGGTGCTTTCAAGGCTCGGAACCCGTGGATATTCATCGCTCTTGTGGCCACCCAGTTTGTACTTTCCATCACCTGCTGAGATCTCAATACCCTGATTTTCTTCGTTGATCGTAAATGAAATAGGAATATCTGCAAACGTTTTAAGCGTGTCGACCAGGATCTTGGCCGGAATGGCGATACTCCCGTTCTGAAGGGTTTTATCAGGTTTCAGCATCACACTCATGGTAGTTTCCAGATCTGAAGAAGTGATCGTAAGTGCATCATCCTTCAGGTCAAACAGAAAATCATCCAGAATGGGCAACGTATTACTGGTATTGATCACACCGATAATGGATTGCAGGTTTTTTAATAAGAGGGAACTGGAAACGATGAATTTCATAACAATGTTATTTTTCGTTTTACATTAAAATAATTACCACCTGGGTCGTCTTCAATCAAAAATTTTGTCAAATATACAATAATTAAATTTCAATTCAAACAATGAATCTCCTTGTGAAACTTAAGTTCCCTCTTCCTTCTCTTTCCTGCGGAAATCAAATTTGTTTTCCTCTCCCCTTATCAGTCGTTTAATATTTTTTATATGAGTGAGTGGGATGAAGACCGCTACTACGATGGAAAGAATGATAAGCCCCAGGTGCTTCTGTCCTGTAATAAAAATTACGATAAAAGGGAAAGATATTCCGCAAAGGATGGAAGCTAAGGAAACATACCTTGTCAAGGCAAGCGTAATGATAAAAAGTGCAAGTACGATAAGTAAAGCAAGCGGATATAGCGCAATCGCTGCCCCGGCAAGAGTACTTACACCTTTTCCCCCTTTAAAACCTGCAAAGACAGGAAAAACATGTCCAATAACTGCTGCGAATGCCATGCATATCCTGACATAGGTAATAAAATCCTCACTCAATCCCTGGTGTGGAAATAGGAAGATCACCTGGACAGCTGCCCAGCCTTTGAAAACATCAATCAGCAAGACGGGGATCCCGGCTTTGTAGCCTAGTACACGGATTACATTGGTGGCGCCAGCATTCCCGCTGCCATGTTGCCTTACATCGGTACTGTAAAACAACTTGCCCACCCAGACCGCGCTCGGAATAGAACCAATAATGTAAGCCAGAAGGATTTCGAGGATGAGATAGAGTTGGTTCATATAATTACGGATTAAATTATGAATTATGAATTATGAATTATGATGGCGCTTATTGTTATTGAACTTATTGTGGTTCGTATTTTCTCAGGAATTCTCTTTTTTTCCGGTCAGTTCCAATGGTATACCGGTATCCTTTTGCAAGTTTTCCGATTCTTTTCTTCTCTGCCGATGATTTGGTCCCTGCCTCAACTGCTTCATTGAATTGCGCATTGGAACTCAATGCCATGAGGACGTTGTTGCGATAATTGAAAAAGTACCAGTCATTCTTAGTCAATTCAAAATAAAATGTAAAATCATCCCCGTTCTTTTTCTTCTGGAATTCCAGGATCCCGTCAACAAACTTATTCACCTGCACTTTTCCGATGCAACCGATGGCGATGGGCCCATAGGAAACCCACGTTTTATTGAGGGTATCCCACCGGAGTTTCACATCAGCCAGGAAAATGGTGCGGATGAGTTCATCAGGGAACCGTTTGAACCTCCCCACCATTTCCATTTCCGACTTTACCTTGTCGAACTCTTTCTTCCCGAGTAAGGTCTTCATAGCTTCGAGGTAAGGAGAAGTGGAAAACACAAGTCCCTGCAGATTTGTCGATCCAAGCTGGCTCGTAAACTTGGTCATGCAATCCTCAGAGAACGGGAAATTGAGTGCAAGGGCAACACGTGCTTTGGTTGAATCGGCAATAACATAATGATCAAGAGTTCCCCAGGATTCCATTTTCAGAGCGTCTGAATTCATTGCAAGGTTAATCTTTCCGCTTCCATGAAGAGTGCAATTATTTGTACTCAGCGATAGGCGGTTACCGGGCAGCGTCGGGTCTTTTCGGCGATCCATCTCCATAATGCGGTATAATCCGTTGGTAAGGTCAAAGTCGATCTTCCCAATGGATGTGATCATGGTGGAATCGCTAAATGATTTTTTCGGAGAGAAGAAGGCAGGATAGATACGGTTGCTGGTATTGGCGAACATAATTCCAAGTCCCAGTTTCTGGAAATGAATATCCCTCAAAGGATCCTCAAGCGGGATCATCACCTGCTGAGGGTTTATATCGCTCATAAAATAGGTCCATGCCCGGGCAGCCGGGAAACAATCCATCACCGGGCGGAAGCCACCTTCAAAAGTAAGGTTCCGCTGGGATGCCCGCAGACTGATGGTCCCCTTGAACTCAAATTCCGGACTAAGAAAAAAACGGGTGGTGTCAAGGACATTTCCTTCGGCAACGGTTTCGCCCGCTGTATCCACGGCAATCCTTGTAAATTGAATTTGCTGCCGATTGTTGTCCCTTTCGATATAGTCATAATAGCCATTGCCGGTGTACTTTTTCCGTGAAGCAATGCTGATATTGCAGTTATAAAAGCGATGAAATTTATTGTTGGCATTGGCAATGATGCCTGCCTTGTTCAGGATTCTCATTTTGGCTTCAGGATGGATATAAACCTTGTCTGAATCCGGAAATATTGCTGCATCCGCCACCCGGATCACCTTTACATCCTCCGCACTGATGATATTTGTATTGAGGTCATAGGTTGCCTGCTGGGAAAAAAAACGCAGGGAATCCTGCAGTGGATGTGTGGATACGAACTCGGTTCCCGGGAACTTATAATTAACCAGGTTATCGGCGCTCATGGTATCTGCAATTTCGACCTGCTGATTTCGTTCATTGTATAACCGGATAGACTGTTGTTCGACAAGCCAGTCGAACCGGTCCATGAAACAGGCATATTGGTTAACCGGGAAATCCACCCTGGAGATCCCATGGCTGGATTTGAATTCACCTTTCAATTTATCAAAATCAAAATGGGTGAGGTAATTCCTGGTAGAGATGCTCAGCGCTGAAAGGTTCACCGATTTGATCCGGAAAACATCCACCGTCGCGTCAAAGACCCGTCGTTTGAATTCAAATAAAAAAGCTTCCATTTCGGCATCCCTGATCTTAATGGTCCCCTGGCCGGTCAATCCCGCCGGGGTCAGGTTCAGGCTACCGGTTAAAACTGCCTCGCCGTTGTACATCGAAATATCCTTGCGGAGGCTTGACGTTTTTAGAATGTTCTTATAAGGCTTCCAGAATTCATATACTGAATCACCCTTCACGGTTGGACATTCCACCTGGCCTGCCAGTTCGGTGGCAGAAAATGACTTCGCCACCGTTTTCATGGAATCAGGGTAAAAGATAAAGTTATCAGACAAGGAAGTTGAATTGAGATAGATCAGTGTGCCATTGCCCCTTAACCCTTTGTTGGACAAATCAATTTTCGAGAAGAAGGTACCTTTTCCGCCATAGGCAGGCAAGCCGCCTGGTCCGGTATTCGATTCGATCCCGAAAGAATAATCCGGTCGCACAGAAAGCGGCTCCCTGATATCCGGGAAAATACCGGAAGAAACAAGGACACCTTTGAATTTCAGACTGTCGGTAGAAAATGACCCGATGCTTTTCAATGTAAAGGGATCAACGCTAAAAAAGAATTTATCTTTTTTATAGACACCGTTATATACCGCCCGTTTTTCCCAATTCGCATAGGAAACATTTTTACTGTTGAAGATCGGGTATTCCGGGAATTTTTTCAACCCGGATTTGTTCTTCGGATCATCGATCAGCAGGTCTCCACTGAGGTTTGTAATATACGTTGAGACTTTTACAAGTGGATAGGTTTGGGTTTTCGGGTCTTTTGTCCGGCTCTTGACATACACAGCCATTGAATCGATATAGGGTAGGTTCAGCTTGAATTTATTATATTCAAAGGAACTCATCTTGGTATAATAGTCGAAGAGACCTGCTTCAACTTTTCCAGAGAACAGGAAGTCGCCATCCTTTTTCAGGATCACCTGTTCTTTTGCAGGATAGATGTACACCTGCTGGGAATCGCTCAGGAAGACCTTTGGCACCCCCTGGATCACCAGGTCGAAGCTGTCGAGGCTCAGGATCCCATTGCTTTTCGCAGTCACGGTCGAATTGAAAAAAATCACATCATAGTCGATCTTTTCATCTCTGGCCTTTACATAATTGATCAGTTTATCCTTGATTTTGCCGGTTTTATCATCGGGGTTATAAATGAGGAATCCTTTGTATGCCAGGGTCAGCAACTGCGCCTCCACTTGCTCGGGCGGCCGCTCCATAAAGGTGACGATCTGATCGAGGGTAAAATCCCGGGTTTTATATTTCTCGGAATATTTTCTCAGGACATATAACGGATTGAACTCGTCGATGCCCTGCAGCTTATCATACCGCTGAAGGGCGAAGTAGTTTGCGGATTCAAAAACGGCATGTCCTTCCTGGTTGGGGCCTTTCATCATCTCAAAATTCATTCGCGGCTCATTCAGTTTCCAGGTCAGCGACTCACAATAAATCTCTATCTGGTGCCAGGTATCGAACCAGGGACTGATCATCGTAATCCTTTCATCCCGTGTCAGCGTCAGCTCTTTCTTTTCATCAATATATTTCATCGTGAGAATCGGGTTGTAGATGGAATCATTTTCGTGATAGATCGTAATGGAAGCCTTTGCAGAGTTTATGCGATC
>JBEKST010000078.1:0-11624 GCA_049516815.1 Bacteroidales bacterium
TATAACCAAATATGGGAGATGGCGCCACATTTTTATCATTAAGTTATCAGCATTTTATTAACACATATATATAATTAAGATTGTTCAAATTCTAACCCCGAAACTTGAGTTATTAATAATTTCCCAACAAAGCAGAATATGTAATGTCGCCTAAATATGGTTTTTAATAACCATGAGGGTCTTGCGGTGTTTTTCGTGATTTGAAAACATTATCCTTTGAGCTAATCGAAAGTTGAAACAATATCGTTTAATATAATAACGGATGTGTCATCTTTTAAATAATCCGGACAATCATTTTTTGAAATGTTGACTACAACAATTGTATACCCTCCCTTATTTTTCAGCTCTTGATATTGTTCTTTTGAAGGCAGGAAATTATAAGCGGGAAATCCGGTATAAAACATACAATCAATATATGACCTTCCTTTCAGGTTAAATATTACTGTATTGGATGGCAAAAGGGATTTATACTTTAGAAAGATTTTTTTATTATTAATCAGGATACTGGAGTATCTACCGTGTGAGCCTTCAGATGAATGATTCCGGATGATTTCTCCAAAACGGATATTGAATCCAAAAACCAGTAACAAGAGAATAAGAACACCCATTTTATATAATAGTGGGGGCAACTTTAGCTTTAATGCTTTTTCAGTCATAAAATCAACTAAGCATGCCATCCCCATAAAAACCGGCAATGAAATCGCAAAAGGGAAACTTGTGATCTTGGTTTTGGCGATTGAAAAGAATAAATACACAATCAATGGAAAGGCGACCATGGCAATTTTTACGTTTGTTCCCATTCTTATTTTTCGGAAAAGCAATATCAATCCTGTCGGAATCATTATCAGAGATAAATATCCATACAGATACCGCAAATCACTCAGGTAGTACCACCAGGGTCCTTCATGACCTTCAATGACTCTAAAAAAATGATCAGTGTTATATTTATATGCAATAGCCGCCTCCGTTGGGTACTGTTTCAATATCCATAATTGCCAAGGTAGTGCAACGAAGCATGTTATCATCAGCGAAACAGCAAGGTTAAGATATGCTGTTTTATCTGATCTGTTTTTTTTATCCGTGATAATAAATAATGCCCATCCTGAATACACAACCAATCCTACCAGCCATTTGGTCAAGATGGCAAACCCGGAGAATAATCCGATCAAAATCAGCCAGGATTTCTTTCCGGAATTAATAAATTCCAGCCATGCCCATATACTAGCAGATACGTAAAACAGGAACGCAACATCATTATGATCTACCCCTTGATATCCTGATATCAATTCAAAAAGTAAGTAGGATGTAGTTATAAAAAAAGCAGTATAATAACCCGTGTTCCGGTTTACAAGTATTTTACCTGACCTGTAATAGATGGGTACCAGCAAACTGCTTAGAATAACACTTGGGAATCGCGCTGCAAATTCAGTAACCCCGAAAACTTTATAACTGATTGCAATTTGCCAAAGAAAAAAAGGTTGCTTATGAAGCCAGATTACATAACGGTCCCAGGGCGCATATACCATGGTAATAACGGGATTGTCATATAAAGTCGGCTTTAATGGATGATGAAGAAGGTTTTTTGCAACCAGTGCATGAAATCTTTCATCCCAGATATTCAGAAAGGGATCTAGCAATGCGGCAAAAATAAAGAGGAAAAGTGCAAAGAAAAATAGCAAGGAAATCGCAATGGTAATCTTTTTATTAACGAAAAAAACAATACTGCCCAATAAAAAACTAAGGCTGACGATCAATAGAAATATACGGAAATCATCAATTCTTGTATCCAAGTAAGCTTTCTGTTAAAAAACGAAAGTATAAAGAAAATAGAACATTATTATTCATTCCGTAATTACTCATTACTCATTAAATCTTTTCTTTAGAAAAGGTATCCCAACCCAACATAGATACCATTCGTTCCATCCCTGATATCCATCGCCTGCCCGTAATCAGCACAGATGATAAAGTTCTGGTTCATTACGATCCGGAAGCCGGCTCCCAGAGCCAGGTGCGGTGATTCCTTATCACTGCTGAAGTATAGTGACTGATCCTCCACGCCGTAAGGGATCCCGCTTTTATTGATAGCAATTGGTTGCACCACTATTCCTGCATCGGCAAAGGCATTCAGGGCAAGATAAAAATTCTGCTTGATCCAATGAAAGCGGATAAATTTCCAGCGGAATTCGGCATTTCCATAAACAACGCCATCTCCTACGACACGGTTGCGTAAAATCCCGCGTAAGGTACGCGACCCTCCGAGCCCGTCGATGGTCGTGGTTTGCGAAAAAGAATTGATCATGTAGCTCTGGATATAAAAAGGAGCCGTGCCGGCAATGGTTCCCTGGTAGGCAATTCGGTAAGCAAATGACAGAAGCTCTTTTGCAAGCGTGAAGTATTGCCGGTGGGTGACCGATAACTTGATGAAGCTATAATGACCATCTCCGATAAAACCCGGTGCAATCGCCATGACCGCCTCATCCCAGATGCCGTGCATGGGATTGGGCTCATTGTCGCGGGTATCATAAATCAGGCCGAGCTTGATGAAGTTGTTAATCCCGCCGGCTGAATCCTTGCCGAGAATTCCCCATTTTACATAATCTTCGTACAACCCGGGAATATTTGGTAATTTCTTGCTTTCCTTCACGCCCCTGTTCAGCCGGTCTACATTCACCTGCCCGGTATAGATCTGCAGGTAAGTAAATCCTGCCAGCCACAAGAGGGTAGGGTGGAAAAACTTTCCCTGGAAATCGGCCCCGATCCGCAGCAGGTCGCGCTGGTATCGGTAAAACATCCTGGTTTTGTAAACAGATGAGTTCTCTTTGTTATTTTCAAAGGGATGATTGTAAACCGATTCATAACCGTTGAAACCATAAAAATTAAGGGCCTTCTCGGTAAGGTACGTGATATCGGAAGTGACCCGGATCTTCGGGATCAGCTTTTTTGAGTCGAAAAAGAATTGGTTGATCCCGGTTCCTTTTGTATAACGGGAAACCTCAAAATAAAAGGAATGAAAATACTGCGGATAGGTGGAACCATCACCATAGTAATAAATATTTGCCAGTGCCCCGTACTGGAAACCCATGTCGGAGTCGTAGCTCACGGCTGGTAACCCACCGAAGTTCCATCCGGTTTTGATCTTGTCTTTTTTGGTGCCTGATGTTACCGAATCTGCTGGATTTCCCGCGTGGATAAAGGAAGGGAAGATAAAGAGAAAGACGGCCATGTGGAAAAGAAAGCGAAGGTTCATCTTTTCGGGTTTGATGGATAAAACTACAAAAACGTGTGATATTCCACAAATTTAGAAATATCTGTTTACAATTTGTTTATTTTCGCATTTTACCAATTAAGCCAGATCATTTGTTAAAACGTAAAGATGTACAGGTAATCCAAAAGGGCGATAAACGCGTAATTCGTGGATGGGTCATGTATGATTGGGCCAATTCGGTTTACCAGCTCACTATCTCCTCAACAATTTTCCCTATCTATTATAATACAGTAACGCGCCATGGAAGCGATTTTACGGTCAGTTTTTTCGGCGCGCATGTGATCAATACGGTACTTTATTCCTGGGCCATAGCTGCTGCTTACCTTTTTGTGGCGATCGGTTCTCCGTTATTTTCCTCGATGGCCGATTATACGGGAAGAAGAAAGGCATTCATGATGGGTTTTACCTGGATCGGCGCAGCGGCTTGTGGTTCCTTGTTTTTCTTTAACGCGCACAATATCGAATTTGGAATTCTTGCATTTACGCTCGGTACCATCGGTTACGGGGGAAGCATTGTCTTTTACAACTCTTTTTTGCCGGTGATTGCCGATCCCGTTGATCAGGATAAGGTTAGTGCACGTGGTTATTCCATGGGTTACTTCGGAAGTGTATTGCTGCTGATCTTTAACCTTATCATGATATTGAAACCGGGATGGTTTGGCATCCCCGAAGGTTCGTCGCTGCCTGCCAGGATTTCGTTTCTTACGGTCTTCCTCTGGTGGATTGGGTTTTCCCGCATCACATTTTCCCGCCTGCCAAAATATACATTCCGCAAGCGGATGCATGGCGCCGCCATTCTCACAAATGGATACAAGGAACTCCGGATAGTCTTCGGGCAGGTCAGGAAATCGTATCGGTTGAGTATTTTTCTGATTGGTTTCTTTTTCGTCATGATGGGACTGCTTACTGTAATGTTCATGGCAGCTACCTATGGTGAGAAAGAGATCGGGCTTAAAGACAATGTCCTGATCCCAACAATCCTTGTCATTCAGCTGGTAGGCATGTTCGGCTCCTGGCTGTTTGCAAGGCTCTCCGGCCGTTTCGGGAACCTGAAAGCATTTCTTGCCTCGTTGATCGTGTGGATTTTCATCTGCATCGGCGCCTATTTCATCAAAGATGCAATCGGGTTTATCATTGCAGCATTCTGCATCGGGATCGTGATGGGAGGATCCCAATCCCTGGCCAGGTCAACCTATTCGAAGATGCTGCCGGAAACAACTGATCATACTTCCTTTTTTAGTTTCTATGATGTGATGGAAAAGCTGGCCACCGTGGCGGGTACTTTCAGTTTCGGCATCATTGAAGCCATTACCGGGAGCATGCGGTATTCCGTACTTGCCATCTGTATTTTCTTTATGATCGGATCTTTCTTTATGATGCTTCTGCTCAGGAAAGGATATTGATTTCTTCTTCCTTCAAAAATTCTTATCATTATATTCATGTTATCTATTGGATTCTTTTTCATATAGTAGTATATTTGAACAATATTTTCATTTATTTAATCTATTTCCAATCTTAAAGAAGGACCCAATGAAAAAAATTAAATACCTTCCCTTAGCATTGGTTTTCCTGGTTTCTGCAGCCCATGCACAGTACCAGAAAGTGCAGATCGATAATAATTCTGCAAAAAAATACCAGGTCATCTTGAATCCTCAGAAATCGAACATCATGACAACTCAGGATGTCAGATCCTCCAACCTCAACAGAAACCTCCCCGAATGGAATCCAAACCTCATAGGTTTTGCCAAGATTCATGAGCTTCCGGAAAATGTTCAACGGGAAATTGCCGATAAGACCCAGCGGAAAATCAATGACCTGAAAGAGTCTTACCCGGATGAATCGACCGGATCGGCTATAAGCAACCCTATACTCGGAACCAATTTTTCAGGGAATGTCTTTGCGGGCATGACCCCGGCTGACAATTCCATGGCAATTTCAAACGGAGGCTACATTGTTACCGTGGTCAATACCAATGTCGAGTATTACGACATGAGCGGAAACAATCTTTATTCGTCTTCTTTTACGAATTTTTTTAATGATCCTGGTCTGACAGGAATGCTCTATGACCCGTCGGTTCTTTATGATTCGGGATCCGACAGGTTTTTTATGGTTGTGCTCAGCACAACGACTTCTGCAACCTCACAGGTTGTGTGTTGTTTCTCGAAATCCAACAATCCTAACGATGGATGGTGGTATTACAAACTCACCGGGAACCCGCTCAGCAACGGTTGCTGGTTTGATTATCCGAGGATCGGAGTATCCAACAATGAAGTTTATGTTACCGGGAATCTTTTTTTCGACAACGGCAACTACAATCAATCTGTTATTTACCAGATGACAAAAGCTCCGGGATACGCCGGAGGATACCTGAACTGGCAATACTGGTATAATATCAATAACTCACCATTTACGATGGTTCCGGCTTCTTACGGGCGACAAGGAAATTACGGGCCGGGGATTTACCTGGTAAGTACTTATAATAATGGATCTGCGGATAAGATCTATCTTTTTGAACTCACCGATGATATGACCGGATCACCCACAATAAATGCCTATTCAGTTTCGGCAAGTATTAATCTTGGCGGGAATGCTTTGCAAAGTGGAACTTCGGTGGTCTTAAATACCGATGATACAAGGGCATTCAGCGCTTTTTACCTTGGAGGGATTGTGCATTTTGTTTTCCATTCGGAACAATCGACCAACTATAACGGTGTGAATTATAACCGTCTTACCGTTTCCCCATTGTCGAACTGGAATCTTACTTTCGGCCTTGATGGTTATGATTATTGCTATCCTTCCGTTGCCTCTTTCGGTTCAAGTTCATCGGATAAGTCAGTCTTGATTACCTTTTCACGCAGCGGCTCGACAATCTTTCCTGAATCAAGGGTGTTTTACGTTGATGATGCAGGAACTAATTCCGGTTCCACCCTGATAAAAGGTGGCGAAACTTATGTAGATGTTTACCAGAGCAATGGTGTGACGCGGTGGGGCGACTATACCGGTATTTGCCTCAAAAAGAACAGTTCACCTCCCGAAGTATGGCTCAGCGGATGTTACGGAGCCCTGCAAGCAGGTGAGAACGCACTGAATACCTGGATCGGCCAGATAACATGGGAAACTACAGGGATTCCGGTTTCCGGCTCCAGGCCGGCAGAAGTAACCAGGGTATTCCCAAATCCCGTATTCGACATGTTTAAGCTTGAGTTTCCCATGGAAAAGAGCGCCGTTGTTGAAATCGTCCTTATCGATGGCTCTGGCAGGATGGTAAAATTACTGATGAAGGATAAGGCAGAGGAAGGCAAAAACTTGTTTTCCTTTAACAAAGGGGTTCTTGCTTCCGGAGTTTATTTCTTGCAGATCAAATCTGAAAACAAGATAGTGGCAAATGAAAAAATTGTTATTGAATAGCCTCATTCTTTGCCTCTGGATGGCCATGGTATTTTTTTCCTGTTCTGATGGCAGTACCAGTGGGAAAAGTAGTGCGAGGAATGAAACGGACACCACTAGGAAAAACCGTTCTGCCCCCGGAAATTCCGTGGGGAGTAAGCAAACCAACACTGTGAAACCGTGTAAGGATACAGCACTACAATACAAAACGGAGATCCGGAACAATGGCCCCAATCAATCCAGGATTGATAGCATCAAAAATGCAAAAACAAAAAAGAAAAAATAACATTTATTTAGATTCTATAAAGTTTTACAAATGGACCAGTTTGAGAAGATCCTCGATCTTAACAATGAATTTGAAGCAGAACGCATGGAAGAATTCCTGAAAGAAAAGAACATCCCATTCGGGATCGTTCCGGTATCGGATTCAGCGTTTGGCAGTATTGAAATCCTTGAAAATGGATGGGGCTACCTGGAAGCCCCACTCCGTTTTAAAAAAGAGATCCTCGAAATCTATGCAGACATCACGAAAGAATGACTTCCGTGTTGCTGTATGAAAAGTAATCCCGATCTCCATTCAGGGATCATGAAATTTTATTGCCGTCCGGCCTTTCTTTCTTTTTATTCAGAAGAGAAACTTTTATCTTTGCAACAGTGAGGAATTTCTTCAAAATATTACGTTATGCTGGCCCTTATTGGGGTTATGCCTTTCTTAACGTTCTTTTTAACATCTTTGCCGTACTTTTCTCGTTGGTATCTTTCACCCTTTTCATCCCGGTACTTCAGATGCTTTTCCACCAGATGAAAATCCCTAAAGAAGCGCCGCCTCTGATCTGGACAAATTTTAATTCACTCAAGGATAATTTCTATTTCGAATCGGGGAAAATGATCAATATTTATGGGGACAGCAAGATCCTTATCTACATTGGCCTTGTCATCATCGTCCTTTTTTTCTTCAAGAATTTTTTCCGTTACATGGCTATGTATTTTCTTGCTGTCGTCAGAAATGGTGTAGTCAGGGATCTGCGAAATGCTCTTTATAAAAAAATCCTCATCCTGCCGCTTTCCTATTATAACGAGCAACGAAAAGGCGATATCATTGCCCGGATGACCAACGATGTTCAGGAGGTGGAATGGTCGATCATGAGTTCGCTTGAAATGGCCTTCCGTGATCCTATCACCATGGTTGCATACCTTGTTTTCATGTTCGTTATCAGTCCTTCACTTTCGATATTTGTCCTCGTCCTTTTACCTGTCAGCGCCCTTATTATTGGCCGTATCGGGAAAAGCCTGAAGCGCACTTCCGACAAGAGCCAGAAGAAAATGGGATTTATTCTTTCCATGATCGAAGAAACGATATCGGGACTTAGGATTGTCAAGGCCTTCAATGCCATCAAATTTGCCGATAACCGGTTTAAAAAGATCAACCAGGAATATACACGGCTGATGATTCGCCTGTACCGTAAGCGCGACCTTGCATCTCCCCTCAGTGAATTTCTCAGTGTGCTGGTGGTGACGATCGTGCTGTGGTACGGAGGAAACCTGGTATTCACCAAGGGTAATCTGCTTGATGCCGCAGCCTTTCTTGTGTATCTTGGCATCTTTTCCCAATTGATGCCACCGGCAAAATCTATCACCCAGGCATACTATAACATTCAGAAAGGAGCTGCCTCTGTGGAAAGGATCACCCAGGTATTGGTTGCGCCGGAAGTGATCGAAGAAATACCGGATGCCATCCGGAAAAAAGATTTCATTAAAAAGATCGAATACCGTCATGTGAATTTCCGATATGAAAAAGAAGATGTGTTGAAAGATTTTTCCATCAACATTGCTAAAGGAAAGACCATCGCCATTGTTGGGCCTTCCGGGGCAGGCAAATCAACAATGGTAGATCTTTTACCCCGTTTCTATGATTGTACAGAAGGTGAAATCCTTATCGACGGCATCCCGATCCGCAAACTTGTAATCGAAGACCTGAGGGGATTGATGGGAATCGTATCACAGGAAACGATCCTGTTCAATGATACGATTTTCAGCAACATTGCATTCGGGATGGTGAATGTGAGCGAGGAAGATGTGATTGCTGCAGCCAAAGTGGCCAACGCCCATGAGTTTATCGAGAAAATGCCAGAAGGGTATCATACCAACATCGGCGATCGCGGAACAAAACTTTCCGGGGGCCAGCGTCAACGGCTAAGTATCGCACGTGCCGTGCTAAAGAACCCGCCAATCCTGATCCTCGATGAAGCTACCTCTGCACTGGATACGGAGTCAGAACGGCTGGTTCAACAGGCGATCGAAAACCTTATGCGGAACCGTACTTCCATCGTTATCGCGCATCGTCTCTCCACGATACAATTTGCCGACGAAATCATTGTGCTTCAAAACGGGCATATAGTCGAACGCGGTACCCATTTTGCCCTTCTTGAGGATAATAAGGTTTACAAGAAACTATACGACCTTCAATCCTTTGTCTGATACATTTCCCTTACATTTTCACCATCCCGAGCATGAAATCCTCAACCCGCTGCTTGAGGATTTTTGTCCGGCAATTGTAATTGTTGATGATAAGGGTGAAAATAAGCTTTTTCCCGCTTAATGTTTTCACATAACCGGCATAACTTCTGACACCCCCAAGGGAACCGGTTTTCGCGCGGATCCTTCCGGCCCCCAAACTCCCGACCAGCCATGTGTGCATCGTGCCTGAGATGCCGGCCAACGGGAGTGAATTGTAAAAAACCTGGAAAACAGGGGAAGTAGTCATCTTGAAAAGTACTTCTCCCAGTTGTCTTGGACTGGCGATATTGTCATGCGATCGCCCGCTGCCATCGCATATGTAAAGTCCTGTCATGTCCACACCTTTATCTTTCCAGTATTCCATCACAGCCTGCGAGCCATGTAGGAAGTCGTACTTGCCGTATTTTTTTTGTCCGATTTTCTGCAGCAACCGGTTTGCGCGCCAGTTGATGCTGTTGAGATTGGTAATGGTGACTTCATGATAGATGGGTTCCCCAAAGATCTCCAGTGCTGCTGCCGTAGTCAGTATCTTCTGTGTAGATGCAGGAACCATCCCTAATGCAGCATTATGTTCGAATATCAGGTTTGGCAATCCCTTGGTGAAATCATAGATGGTATACCCAATGATAGCGCTCTTGAAACAAGGATCGTTGAGAAACTGTTTCAGTTCGATGAACAGGGAGTCATGCCTTGCTTTTTCGCTGAGCCGGAGGGCAGTGGAATCGGTCTTTATCAAGGATTGTTTCTTATCTCCTCCGTGTTTGCAGGAAAGAAGAGAAACGGAAAACAATGGAATAAAAAGAAATAAAAAGATTCGATTCATTTTATAGAAGCTATATCCACCATAATCTTTTCCAATTTTTTGACCATCTCTGGTCCACCACAGGTAAAGTTGTTGATAAGGATCGAAAAAATAAACCGTTTTCCTGAAGCGGTGTGGACATAACCGGCATAACTTTTCACACGGGAAATGCTACCGGTTTTTGCACGGAGATTGCCTTCGGCTTTCGTTCCTTTCATGTATTTTGCAAGTGTCCCGGATACTCCTGCCAGGGGAAGAGAATTGTAAAATGTGCTGAAAGCAGGGGAAGTGGTCATGTAGTAGAGCATGTCAGCCAGTTGTCGTGAAGTAATTCCATTGTACCGTGAAACCCCACAGCCATCATAGAGAAACATGCCATCCGTATCGATCCCTTTCGATTTCCAGAATTGAAGAACTGCTTTGCATCCCGATTCAGAACAGCCGCTGTGGAATTTCGATAATCCGATCAGCTTACTCAGGTGCTCTGCAAAAAGATTATTGCTATGGAGGTTTGTGAGCGTCACCAATGCAGCAACTGAAGGTGAAAAAGCGGCAGCAATTTCTTTCCGGTCTTTTTGTATAGTGGAGATAATTGCAGAATCAGCATTCTCGATGTCTACTGCCGGCCCTGCAACGCGGATCCCCAGCGCAACTAGTTTTTTCTTCAAATCATTCGCGACGGTCAGGGCAGGATCGGGGATGACGCCGCTGAATGGGAAAAAAATATTTCCTTTGTCAACCGTTCCTTGTATCGACATTCGGAGGGTGGTGGGATTGCCCTGCAGGAAGGTTTCTGCAGGCGCATCCTCGGCATCTGCGATATCATTTTCCACCTCGAGTCCCGGGATCTCCGGCTGGATATCCTGTTTTGCCGGTTTGTATTTGCCTTTTTTTTCTTTTAATCCCTTCGCCTGGAAAACATTTCCGGAATAAGTCAGCCCGCTGGCCGGCGCAGAATAGGGAAGGAGGAGTTCTCCCCATGTCCATGTGGCAGGGATAGTGAAAGGGCTGAATATCGTTGGATCTCCGATCACGCTGCCTGTAATGGAATCAATACCGAGATCCCTGACGGTTTTTCCCCAACGGTCAAGAGTGGCCGGAAAACCAAAGGTGGGATCACCGCCACCTTTGATGTATAGATTTCCTTTCAGGATGTGGTTTTCGATTTTTCCGTCATACTGAAGAGAGGTCCTGAATGACCTGTCTTCTCCCAGTATTTCCAATGCAGCTGCTGTCGTAAAGACTTTCATAACCGAGGCAGGAACCAGGCTCATATTGGGATTGGAGCTGGTGACCGGTATTGGTTTTCCCATGCTGTAATCGTTGATTACATAAGAGAGGCATGCATTCCGCAGGGAAGTGTCCTTCTTCAGGATTTCCAGGTCGGCAATCAATGTATCTATTGCAGTCAATTTCTTTACAGGGGCAACGATACTTTTTCCGTTCCGTGATTCTTTTTTCTGCTCAACGTTCCGGCAAGAAAAACTACTGATTATGAGGAGTGAAATTATTAGATACAGAGAAATCTTCATATTTTCTCTTTTTAGCAAATATCGGAAAAATCGGGAAACGACCGAATTTATGATTGGAAGATTTACGATTTTAGAGTAAATTTTTTGATCTATGATTTACGATTTTTCAATGTTTTATTCG